>CAYLZQ010000001.1:0-22548 GCA_964388045.1 uncultured Elusimicrobia bacterium
GGCCCCTGCCAGGGCCAGGATGGGGACTCCCCGCCCGCGCAGCTCCCGGACCAGCCACCCCCCTGGGTCCACGAAGCAGGGCGCTCCTCCCGAGGAGACAAGCCCCACGTCCCTGCTCCGGATGGTCCCCAGGACCCAGGCCAGGAAACCCGGTTCAGGGTCGTGGGGGATGGCATGGAAGCTCCTCCCGGGGCAATCCGGGACAAGCCCCTCCAGCTCCAGCCTGGCCCCGGCCGGATCCTCGGCCAGGAGGCAGCGCAGGCGGCGCAGGTGGACAATGGCGTTGAGCGTCACGTCCAGCCTGTTTCCGATGTGCCAAGGGATCAGGATCAGGCGGCCCATGTCACCCATCCCTGCCCAGGCGCTCGGCCATGCGCTCCACGAAAGCCAGGAAGCCGTTGGTGCCCAGGAAGGGCCGCTCGAAGAGAGCATGGGAGGAATAGGATGGAAAGCCGAACTCCAGGACCCTTCCCCCCTCCCCGGGGGCCCTGCCCTCAGAGACCCCTGAGGAGACCACCAGGTCAAGGCCCTCCATCAGGCCCCTGGCCTCATCCTCGGCGCGCCCGCAGGGCTCATGGAACACGGGCAGGCCCTCCCTCCTTCCTCCGTGCGAGGGCCTTCCAGTCACGACCCCCACAGCCACGCTCATCCCAGTCTCCTCCGCTATGTCCAAAAAGCCCCCCAGGAGATGGGGGTCCCCCACGAAGGCGACCCTGCGGTTGAGGAAGAGGTGGGGGAGGACCCACTCCAGGCGCGGCACGACCCGGCTCAGCTCGGAGGCGATCAGGGCCTCGGCCAGGTCCCCTCGGCCCGTCCCTTGCCCCACAGCCCTCAGGAACGCGGCGGTCTTGGGAAGGCCGAAGGGAAGCTCGGCCTCTATGAGCCCCGCCCCTGTCCTCTCAGAGAGCCTCCGGGCGGCCTTGCGGCCGTAGGGAAGAGACACTATCCTTTCAGCCCGGCCTGCCCGCCGCAGGGAGCCGATAGGCTCCCCTCCCAGCCAGACAGAGGAAAGCTCCAGGGAGAGTCCACGCAGAAGCCTCCTGAGCTCCGCGAGGTTGGCCAGGTGATCGGCCTCGTTTCTGTCCATGAGATAGCCCACGAGGGCCACTGTCCCGGCCTTCCTACCCTCCTCCAGGTCCAGCCCCTGGGCCAGGGCCTCCAGGGCCTGGGCGTAGCCGTCGAGCCAGTCCCCGGTGAGGGAGCCTGGAGGGATCTCCAGGACCGGCTTTCTCCTCGGGCCCAGGCCTCGGATCACTCGGCCGTAATCCACCCCGGTGATCGAGCACATGGGGAGCGCGGTCACAAGGACGGCGCCCGCCTCCTCCAGGGCCTCAAGGGCCAGTATCCGCCCGGCCAGGAGCTGGTCGTGCTCCCTGACCACCCCCCGGGCGCAGACGTTGGTGAAGGCGACCCTGTGGCGGCCGCTGATCCTGAGCAGGGTCGAGCCCCAGTCGTGCCTGCCGTGGATGAAGTGGGCCTTGTAGAGAGCGCAGTCAGGCCCGTCCACGAGGAGGAAGGAATCCGGGACCGCGTTGGCCGCGAGATAGACCCCGAGCAGGCATGGAAAGTTCATGGGGGCGCCGAAGTCCCTCGAGGCCTCGCCGGGGCTCATGGGCCATCCAGGTACTCGGCGTAGCGCCTGTAGAAGGGCCAGCGGCAGAGGCCGTTGAAACGCCGGAGCGTCCTCAAGGCCCCTGAGAGCCCCGTCTCGAAAAAGGCCAGGGAGAATTGGGCCTTTCCGGCCTTGGTCAGCCTCCGGTCGAAGAAGTACTCAGAGTAGACGGCCTCGAAGTTTCCCTCCTTGAGGCGCGCCTCAAGCTCTGCCGGCGTGGAGAACCCCAGAAGGGAGCCTCTGGCCCCTGGTCCGTAATAAAGGACTTCCACCCCGAAGCCCATCTCCCTGAGCAGGCCGAGGGCCGGGACCCCCCAGAGCCGGCTGGGGTCGGTCAGGCGCCCCACCTGCCTTGAGTCCACAACGAAGGCGAGCCTGTGCTTCAATGCCTCCCGGCGGCAGAGGTCCCACTCCCCGGAGAGGGGGCGCAAGGACCTCTCGAAGGCGGCCCTGGCCCTGCGGGCAAGGCCGTAGCGCCCGGCAATGGCCATGAGCCAGCGCCTGGTCCCCTCGACTCCGTAGGGAGCCTGGGGGAAGAGAGACTGGATGGGGAGCGGCTCGAATACCTCCTGGTAGGTCCGGCGGTATGCAGAGTTGGGATAGAAGACCTGGAGCTCTGCGGCCAGGAAGCGTCCGGCCGCCGCAAGGCTCATCTCGGGCATCGCCCAGGCGTTGACTTCCAGCCCGGTCTCGGCCAAAAGCCGCGCCAATTCATCCCGGGGCGGCCCCGGTGGGAATCCCACCAGGTTCACGCAGCGCTTCCTGCGGCGCGCCCTGGCTCTCCCAAGGGCCCTCTGGAACAAAATCCTGGCCGCGTCCCTCTCCTGGTTGGCGGCAGGGTTGGTGTAGAGGATCGGGACCTTCAGGCGCCTTTGGGCGCGCGCAAGCACCGCCTCCGCGTCGTCTCCGATCACCGTGGGCACGCAGGTCGAATGCACGACCACGGCCGAAATCCCCTTGGCCCCTGCCGCGGCCTTAAGGGCCTCCTCCAGCCTCCGGGAGCCCCCGTGGATCACGTCCAGGTCGCGCAGGTCAGTCATGAGGTCCGCGCAGGCTTCCTGGGCCTCATGGCCTGCCCTGGCCCTGCGGGGCCAGGGGAAATTGAAGAAGGAGACCTGGCTTCCGTGAAAGTCGGGGGTGGCGAAGCTGCACTCGAGGTCCTGGTGCCAAATGTTGAGGACGGGGGCCTTGAGCTCGAGTCCGGTCTGGGCGTTCCTCCTGGCCTCCCTGTCGCAGAAGAACTGCCTCCAGGCGTCCTCGGCCCCCCACTGCTCTGAGTTGGAGTCATCCCCTTGGGGCGAGGCCAGGGCCTTGAGGTCCTTCTCCAGGCCCCTTTGAGAAGGGAGCCTCCGAAGGGGAGCCGCCTCCTCCTGGCGAGGAGCTGGCGCCGGGACGGGACTGGGAGGGGGTGGGACGACAGGCCTCTCGGGAGCCTTAAAGCCGCTGCGGGAAAGCTCCTGGAAGGCCTGGTCCGAGAGAGGAGAGGGAAGGGGGACTCTCCGGGCCTCGAAGCGGAGCAGGTCCTGGGCCAAGGCGGAGATGGTTCCAGCGATGGGGGAGCGCGGGGCATGCTCCAGCACTGTCAGGCGCAGGTATTCAGCCTCCCGCACGGCCGGGTCCCTGGGAAGGTAGGCCAGGACCCTGGTGCCGATCGCGGCCGCGAAGCGCTCCAGGAGGGCCCTCTCCGCCCCTGGGTCCCTGAGGTTGGCGGCCAGGCCGCAGAGGGCGGCTCCGTTGGAGCCGTAGTTCCTCACGGCCCGGGCTATGTTGTTGGCCGCGTAGAGGGCCATGAGCTCCTCAGAGACCACGATCAGGACCTTGTCCGCCAGGCCCTTGCGCAGGGGGGCCGCGAAACCCCCGCAGACCACGTCTCCCAGCACGTCGAAGAGGGCCGCGTCGTAGCGCCCCTCCCTGAGTATCCCTTCCCCCTCCAGGATCTCGATCATGCGGGAGATCCCCCGGCCGGCGCATCCTATCCCTGGCTCCGGGCCCCCGGCCTCCACGCAGTCCACGCCCAGCCTGGAGCGGACCACCAGGCGGGCAAGGTCCCCCGAGGCGTTGCCCATGAACGCGGACCCCTCCACCACGGTGGGGATGGGCCCCTCGGTCAGGGCCAGGGTGGTGTCGTGCTTTGGATCGCAGCCCACCAGGAGGACCCTGAGCCCCTGCCGCGCGTAGACCGCCGCGAGGTTGGCGGCCAGGGTGGACTTGCCGATGCCCCCCTTCCCGAAGATCGCTATCTTTTGCATGCTTTCTCCACTGGCACGAACTCATCCCAGCCGAACATCTCAGGGTACTCCCTCCAGGGCCCCTCGCACTCCTCAAACCAGGCGCACCCGGGGCAGAGGGGGCCCTTGGCCTTGCCCTCCGCGCGGCGAGCTCTGGTGTAGTCCTCGATCACCGTCTCGGCGTCGAAGATGATCGTGGCCGGGATGATCCTCTCGGCCACGCAGTCCTCGTAGCCCCTCATGAGGCAGTAGGGGATGGCCTCTGTCATGACCCTCCTGCCCGCGGCCAGGCCCACATCCAGCCCCCTCTTGACCCAGGGCTCCACCAGCGCCTTGCGGGCCAGGAGCCACTCCTTGTTCAAGGCGGCCCGCCCGCTGACGTGCATGAAGGCGAACTGGTACTGCTCCACCCCCAGGGAGACCAGGAGCCTGGCGATCTCTGGAAGGTCTCTGTAGTTCGCCTTGGTGATCACCGTGTTGGTGAGCAGGCGCAGGCCTTTCCTCTTGACGTTGCGCATCCCGGCCACTGTCTGGAGGAAGCTCCCGGGGACCCCGGTCAGGAAATCATGGATCTCGGGCCTCGATCCGTGAAGGGAGGGGGAGAACTCCGTCACCCCGGCCTCAGAGAGGCTTGAGACGAAGCTCTCGTAGCAGAAGAAGCGCCCGTTGGACTGGACCTGGACGGTCTCGAAGCCGAGGCTCCGGGCCAGGCGCGCGAGCTCGAGAATGCCCTTGTGTAGTGTGGGCTCGCCTCCCGTGATCACCACTCCCCTGGCCCCCGAGCGCCGGCCCCGGGCCAGGGCCCGGGCGAGATCCTCCAGGGGCTTGGCCGGGAGCCTCTCCCTCTTGTCCCCCTGGACGCAGAACTTGCAGAGGTTGTTGCAGCGGAAGCCGACCTTGAGGTCCACCCTCTGGTTCATAATGGCCAAAGCAGGGCCAGGCCTTGAAGGACCCGCCCCCCCCTCCTTGAAAGACGAGATCAAGAGGCTCACGACTGTCCTCGGGAAAGAGAGGGTGAGGAGGGCTCCCAGGAACAGCCAGACCGCGAAAGGGATCGCCCGATAGGCCGTAAAGCCGGCCCCCCGGCCGCCCTGGGCAATCCAGGCCCTCAGGGCCTCCGTCTCCTCGGGGCTCAGGCCGTCGGGATACCAGGCCCCGAGCTTCTCCGAAAGGGCCTCCTCTTTCTTGAGCCTCTCCCAGGTTTCCTCCGAAAGCAGGAGCCCGGGCCTCACCTCTCCCTCCTTGAGCTCCGCCAGGCTCTGCCTCTCGAGGAAGGCCGCGAAGGCCCCGCGGGCCAGGGAGAGGAAAAGCCCGAAATTGAAGGCCATCCTCAGGCCGGAGGCCATCTCCCTGAGGAGGTCCAGGCGCAGATGCAGGGAGGCGAAGAGGGCCCCCAGGGAGGCGAGCGCCAGGGCCGCAATCCCGGCAGCCTTAAGGCGCAGGAGGACGGAGATCCTCTCCCAGAGCGCGCACAGGAAGAGATAGACGAGCAGGTGACCGAAGGGCCCCAAGACCAGGCGCTGGAAGCGCGCCTCGGCCAGGCGGAGAACGAAGAAAAGCGCGAAGAGATTCATGCCCAGGACCAGATACTCGGCGCGATGAGGCCAGGCCTGGGCCAGGCGCACTCCTGTCCGGTGAGCCGCGGCCTTGGCCTCCCTGCCCCAGTCCAGCTTAAAGAGGGAGGGGATGCGGGCGCAGGCAAGGAGGAGCGTCTCGGCCGCAAGCAGCAGGCCCGGCGGCACGAAGACGTTGATGAGCAGGACCATGAAGAGGAGGAGGGGAAAGCCGGAAAGGTTGGGGTCGATCAGGGCCAGGAAGAAGGAAAAGAGGATGAAGAGCTTGGCGTCCCCGGCCGGCCAGACCTCCAGGCGCCATAGGCTCAGGGCCGCCGTGAGGCTGAGAGCCAGGTGCGCGGCCACCTTGGGGTAAAAGGGCCATGGAAGGTAGTACTCGCCCAAATCCAGGAAGCGGACCCCGCGCTCGCCCAGAAGGGTGTTGATCAGTAGAGCGGCCAGGCCAAGGAGGCAGGCCAGCATTCCCAGGAGTATCCAGAGGTTCCTGATCCTCCTCTCGCGCCAGTCCTCCAGGGAGGCCACGAGCCCAAGGACCAGGAAGAGCTGGAAATAAAAAAGCGAGACCCCTGGTATCATCCCTCCTCCAGAATCCGCCGGGCCACCTCCTGGGGGGAGGAAAAGACAGGGCAGAGCTCCCCGGAGGAATAATAGCGGTCCATCTGGTAGAGCCCGGCGCAGAGTGGGCTCAGGGAGCAGGGGCGGCAAGATCCGGATTTCCCGTAAGTCCAGGAGGCTCTCCCCTGGACCTTCAGGCCCTTCTCGTCCAGGAAGAAGATCCGCCGGCCCTCGCCCTTGACGATCTTGCGGGTCTCCGTCGAGCGGTGGGGGAAATCGGACATGTAGCAGAGGGGGACCCTCTCCACCCGGAAGGTCCTGCCGCAGGAGTCCAGGAAGGCCATGGCCCTGTGGAGCTCGAGCTCGAAATCCCTCAGTCGGGGGATGAGCCCCTCCAGGGAGGCTTGGGTCATCAGGGGGTCGAGGTTGTTCCAGACGAAATGCCTCAGGAAGGGATGCTCGCCCACCAGCCGGCGCGCCAGGGCGCTCAGGTGCCCGGAGTTGGCCTTGTTGATGACGGTGTTGATGTCCACCCTGATCCCGAGCCCGAAGGCTCCCTCCAGGGTGCGGCGTATGTTGGCCAGGGACCCCGGGTTTCCAGTGAGGCGGGCCTGGGCCTCGGGAAGGTGCGAGTGGACCGAGACGTGCATGTGCTCAAGCCCGGCCTCGCGCAGGGTTCTCAGGTATCCAGGCTGGGCGGTCCTCTGGCCGTTGGTGATGAGCCTGGGGTCTAGCCCCTTGGATTTGGCGTAGGCCACCAGCCTGGGAAGCTCTGCGAAGAGGGTGGGCTCCCCTCCGGTCAGGATCAGCCCAGAGGCCCCGCGCTCGGCGAAGGAGTCCACCAGGGCGGCGGCCTCCTCCCAGGAGATGATCCTGCCGTTGGGAGGGTTGGAGCAGAACAGGCAGCGCTGGTTGCAGACCCTGGCGACCTGAAGGTAGGCCAGCTCAGCCATGAGGCCTCCCCACTGGGGAAAGGACCCCGAAGCCCTTCTCCCGGATCTCCCGCACGGCCATCCCCCCGCAGCGGGAGGAAAGGGAGCAGCCACGACAGGCCGAGCCCTTGGCCTGGTAGCGGCTTCGGATGAAGAACTCGGCGAAGGCGAAGAGATCCCCCGCGCCCAGCTCAAAGGATTCTCCGGGACCGCCCCCCATGCAGAGGGGGCCGGAGGCCCTGAGGCTTCCCTCCAGCCTCAGCCGCAGGAGGTCGGCGCAGAAATCCCTGAGGAAGCAGCGGCGGCAAGCGGGCCCAGAGCAGGAGGGGCTTCTGCCTGCCTTGAGGAACCGGCTGAAGATCCTGCGCCTGCCCCTCACCTCGTCCAGGATCTTCTCCGGGGGCTGGATGAGGTCCTCGTAGCCCTCCAGGAACTCAGGCCTGAGGCGGTTGGTCCAGAGGCGCAGGCCGCTGCGGGCGAGCTCCAGGGCCCGGTGGAGGAGGGAAAGGTTCCGGGGATCCTCGAAATCGCAGAAAAGCTCGTCCTTGTTCCTCCAGGCGTCGCCGAAGGGAACCAGGGCCAGCAGGTCGAACTCCCTGACTCCGATCGCGGCGTAGAGCTCGAGGAGCTCCCTCAGGAAGGGAAGGTTCAAGCGGTTGATGACCACGTCCACGCTCACGATCAAGGGCAGGCCCAGGGCCGCCTTGAGGGCCGCCAGGGCCTGGAGGAAGGAGCCGGGGACCCTGGTCAGGCGGTCGTGGAGGGCCGCGGTATGGCCGTGAAGGGAGAAGGTGATCTCAGAGAGGCCGGCAGCGGCCGCCGAGGCCAGGAACCGGGGATAGCAGAACCTCCTGCCGTTGGTGATGGCCTGGATGTGGCCGTAGCCGAGCCGCCGGCAGAGGGCCACGATCTCAAGGAAGCGCGGATGCAGAGTGGGCTCGCCTCCGCTCAGGACCACGCGCCTGAGGCCCTGGCCGCGACCGCGGGAGAGCTCCCTTCTGAGGGCCTTAAAATCGGCCCAGGTCCCGTTCTGGGCGTCGCGGTCCAGGCAGAAGAGGCAGCGCTGGTTGCAGACCCTGGTGAGCCTCACCCAGTGCCTCCTCTCAGCCCCTGGCTCAGCCATGGACAGGCTCCAGCTCCGAGGTCCCGAATTCCCGCGCGTAGCGCTCGAAGACTCCTCCGCAGAGCCTCCGGGCCGCGCAGCCGGCGCAGGAGCGCGGCTGGACGCGGTTCCTGGTGGGGGCCGGGCTTGGAGTCTCGGCCAATCCGGCCGGGCCCCGCGCCCTCTCCACAGTGACCCTGGGGCTGAAATAGAGATCGTTGGAAAGCTCCTGGTAGGGGCCAAGGACGCAGAGGGGAAGGCCGAAGAAGCGGAGGTTCCCCCGCCCCTCCGCCAGTCGCGCCAAATCCGGGATCCTCCTGCGCCAATCCGCCAAGGGCACGGCCAGCTCCCGGAACCTGAGCGCTCCCCGGCCCTCGGGAGCCAGGTTGGAGACCAGCCAGTGCCTGGCCCCGAGGCCGAAGACCATCTCGAGGATTTTCTCGAGGGAGGACCAGTTCCATGCCGTCACCACCGTGTTGGCCAGGAGATAAACCCCCGCAAAGCCTTTGGCGTTCCTGAAGGCCTCAAGAAGCCTCTCGAAGCTTCCGGGAACCCCTGTCAGGCGCTCGTGGACCTCCCTCTCCCCATGCAGGGAGAGGCAGAGCTCGTGGATCAAGGGCAGGGCCCTGGCAGCGAAGGAGGACTGGGCCAGGCGAATGCCGTTGGAGGTCACGTAGGTCCTGTAGCCCAGGCTCCTGGCCGCCCTGAGGCTGCCGAGGAAGTCAGGATGGGCCGTGGGCTCTCCCCCTGTGAGGGTCAGATGATCGAAGCCCTGCCGGCGTTTCTCAGCCAGGACCCTGGCGATCTCCCGAGTCGTGACAGGCCTGTCCCTGAAGAGGGCCATGCGCTCAGCCTCCGAGCAGAAGGCGCAGGCCTGGGGGCAGGCATAGGAGAGGTGGAGTTCGAGCCTCATGCCTCGAAACCCCCGAACCTCTCTCGGATGATTCCGAGGTGGTCCTCCTCAGGGTTAAAATCCCTGGAATGGCGCCTGCGCAGGCCGGCCAGGACCCGGTCCGAGAAGAAGACCTTGGTGAAGACGAAGTTCTCGGCAGTGCTCCCCGCCTTGAGGCGCGCGCGCCTGCCGTCCTCCTCATAAAGCCCCAGCCTGGCCAGGAACCCCACCTGCCTGGAAAAGACCCTGCCGAACCTGGCCCCGAAGATCCTCTCGAACTCGTCGAGGTCGAGCCCGCGGTAGATGTTCTCGATGGCGTATTTCCTCATCTCGTCCTCGAGGTCCATCTCGGATCCGAAATGCTCCGGACTAAAAGGGGCCGGCCCGTCGGAGGTCCCATAGCAGGCCCTGGCGAAGGCCCGGGAGATCGCCCCATCCCCCAGGCCCAAGATCGAGCCCCCGCGATGGACCTCGTCGTGCTCCTGCCTGTTGATCGCGGCCTTGAGGCTCCCTCCCCTGGCGCCGTAGGCGTCCTCCTCCATGAGCCGGTAGCCGCGCCTGCCCAAGAGAGACCTCCCAAGGCCCAGCATCCTGAAGCAGGCCGCCCTCTCCTCCTGGCCGTAGCTCCTTTTCTCCTGCTCAAAGCGTGTCCGCTCGTTGATCTGGAAGGCCGCCAGGTGCACCAGGTCCGGCCCCATCGCGAGCAGGGAGTCCAGGCCCCGGACGAATGAGGAAAGTGTCTCCCCGGGAAGGCCGGCCAGGACGTCCACGTTGACGTGACTGATCCCCTCGGCCCTGGCCTCTGAGATCGCCCGCGAGACCATGGCCTGGTCCTGGACCCTGTCGTTTGCGGCCATCACCCGGGGGGAGAGGGATTGGACTCCGATCGTCAGGCGGTCGACCCCGTATCTCCTCAAGAGCCTGAGCTTCCTCCTGGAAAGGGAGGCCGCCGTGGCCTCGAAGGTGACCTGGAGGCCCTCCTCGAAACGGAAGGCCCGGAAGATCCTCCCCAGGAGGGCCTCAAGCAGGTCCTCCCCCAACAGCGAGGGAGTTCCCCCGCCGAAGAAGAGAGTGGAGAAGCGGACCGGCCTCATGGCCTCGGTGAAGGAGTCGATCTCCCGCAGGAGCCTCCGGGCATAGTCCTCCAGCTCCCCCCGCCCTCCGGCCGCCCGCGCGGTGCAGAAGCAGAAGAGGCAGCGCGTGGCGCAGAAGGGGACATGAAGGTAGAGCCCCAGGGGGCGAGTGACGCGCCCCCTGGCCATGTCTTGGGCCAACTCGGACCAGAACCTGAGGACCTCATCGGCGGCGAGCCTCCGTGAAAGCTCGAAGGGGGGATACTCGCCTGAGGCGGAAAGGGTGTAGGCCAGGAACCTCAAGAAATCCAGGTCGTAGTCCTGGGAGGAGAGGAGGCTCATGGAATCGCCGCGGCCTCCTCCCGGGAGCCCTCAAGCTCCTGCTCCAGGCGCTGGCGCAAGCCGCGGTCCAAGCGGCCCTCGGAGAAAGGGGAGCTGGCCAGGGTTTCCCAGAGGAAGAACAGGCCGTAGAAGACCCTCTCGGGGATCGCCACGGGCAGGAAGGAGAACCCCTCGGGGTCCAGGCGGATCTTGCCCAGGGCCCGGAGGGCCTTCAGCTCGAGCCCGAAGCAGTCGCGGACGTCCTTTCCAAAGCGCTCCTTGAAGCCAGAGAAGACGAGACGGGATTCGCTCTCGAGGGAGTAGAGGACGTAGAGGGCCATCTCTTCCTTGAGGCTGAGCCGGACCGAGCGGTAGAGGGGCCTGGCGGGGTCGAAGGCCCCGGGAAGCCGCTCGTAGAGCAGCCTCCCGAAGACATGGGAGCGGCTGTGGGGGCCCAGGCCAAGCAGGGAGCAGGGCCTGCCCAAGTAGTGCTCCCCTCTCTCCCATCTCTCGATGAGCCGCTCCGGGGTTCCCTCCGCGATCAGGCTCCAGATGCCTCGCCCGGCCGAGAGCTCCTCTGTCCCGTACCCCTCCAGGCGCGCCAGGCTCCTGAGGCCCTCCAGGGCCAGGGGAAGGAGGCTCTCGTAGTGCCTGAAATACTCCTCGCGGCTGGTCCTCATGGCCCTGAGGTAGGCGTCAGTGAGGGTGAGGCCGCAGACTGTGATGGTCGTGGGCCTCAGGGCCGCCACCCCGCGGAAGCTCTCGAGGAAGCCCTCGAGGGAATCCCCCAGCAGCCCGAGGATGAGATCAAGGTTGAGATCCTCGAAGCCGGCCTGGCGGGCTCCCCGGACAGCCCTCTTCACCATGTCATAGTCCTGGTACTCCCGCCCCACCCTGGCCAGGACCTTGGAGTCCAGGGACTGGACCCCGAAGCTGATACGGTTGAACCCCAGCCGGCGCAGAGTCCTCAGCTTGTCCGGGTCCGCGCTGGCAGGATTGCACTCGATGGAGCGCAGCCCTTCCTCCTCGAACCTGAAGCTTTCGAAGGCGCAGCCCAGGAGCTCCCCGAGCTGGGGCTCGGAAAGAAGGCTCGGGGTCCCTCCCCCGACCATGAAGCTCCGGAAGGATATCCCGGAGAGGGCCTGCGAAAAAAACCCCATCTCCCGCTTCGCCTCAGGGACGTAGGCGTCTATCGGGGCCTGGCCGGGCGGGACCCTGGAGGCGTAGAGGCAGAAGAGGCACTTGGAGCGGCAGTAGGGGAAATGAAGGTAGAGGTTGAAAAAATGCCCGGGAGGCGACCCCTCCTCCTCGAGCGCCTCCCACTCCCCGGCGATCCCACTGGCGCAGGCTCCCTGCCTCCAGCGGAAATCATGGAGGAAGGCCGCGAGTATGAGAAGGTCGTCGGTGTAGTCCAGCCTCGAGCGGACCAGGGTCTCGGCCAGGACCCGCTTGAGCTCCAGGAGGGCCGGCGGCTTCACGAGCCGCCTCCCCGGGCGCCGACCCCTGAGGGAATAAGCTCCCTGAGGGCGCGGAGGGCCTCGCGCCTTGGCTCCCCTGCGAGCTCCTTGAAGGGCATGAGATCCCCGAACACGAAATCCTCGGCAGCCCTCTCCAGCCCTGGATTCCGCTCTCCCAGGACCCTGCCCAGGCGCTCGAAGGGCGAGAGATAGGCCAGACTCCCCCGCGCACGGTCTCCCATCTGCCAGAGGGAGTCGCGCAGGAACCGGTCCATCTGGAGGCAGGTGATCCAGAAGGAGATCCAGCGGGCCCTCCTCATGTCCTCCTCGGGCATGGAGGGGGTGGAGATGACGTCGTAGGGCGGACGAGGATTGTGTTTGAGGCCGTAGGACCCGGGGGCCTCGCGGAACTCCGTCCCCGGCATGGCCAGGAGCACGGTCAGGTTCAGCCTCGATCCTTGGATCGAGAGGGCCCAATTGAGGCTCTCGCGGTAGCCCTCCAGGGTGTCCTCCGGAAGGCCGAGGATGAGCTCCAGGAGAAGCCTCACCCTGGGATGCCTGCAGAGCATGCGCGAGACCCTCTCGTTGGACTCCCTGTCGAAGAAGCGCCGGGAGAGGCGCAGGGCCGAGCGGTTGGTGGTCTGGATCCCGGCGCTGATCTCGAGGCGCCCGGTCCCGGCCGCCTTGGCCGCCAGCTCGGGGGACCAGCGCCCCAGGTAGGTCGAGAAGGCGAGCTCGGCCTCGGGCCTCTCGGCCAGGAGGGGCCCGAGCCTCGAAAAGAGCTCCGAGCCCCGATCGAGGTCCCAGCAGGGGTCCGCGTCCACGAGGTGGAGGAAACGCGCGCTGGGAGGCAGGGCCTCAAGCTCCCGCTCCAGGCGCTCCAATGGGAACTCCCTGCGCGCGGCCCCCAGCTTCCAGCCCCCGCAGTAGCGGCACTTGAAGGGACAGCCGCGGGTGGTCTCAAGGCGCAGGGTGGTGTAGGGGCTTAGGTCCCCGAAGCTCCCTGAAAGATAGGGGGAAGGCAGCCTCGAGAGCTCGGCGATCGGAGGCCTGGGACCCTCCACGACGACTCCCCGCCGGCTCCTCCAGGCCAGGCCCAGCACCCCCTCGGGGCCCAGGCCTTTGGAGAGCCTGCCCAGGAGCTCTCCGAAAGTCTCCTCCCCCTCCCCAAAGACCACGAAGTCAACGGCCGGGTGGGACTCGAGTATCTCCCTGGGCCTGGGCGTCACCTCATGGCCTCCCAGGACTGTCCTCAAGGCCGGCCTCAGGGACTTGAGCCTCGCGCAGAGGCGCAGGACAGCCTCCACGTTCCAGAGGTAGCAGCAAAAGCCGACAAGGTCAGGCCCGGCCGCGAGGATCGCCTCCTGCGCGGAGTCCTCAGAGGAGCTCGATCCGTGGAGGAGGGAGATCTCTGCGCGGCCGGAAAGCTCCGGGAGGGAGTCGGCATAGGCCTTGAGGTTCCCAAGGGCGAGGCTGGGGGAGCTCTCTGCCTCCGGAGGAAATAGCCCGATCAGGAGAACCCTCATCCTCCGCACTTCCTTTAGAGACCGCATCAGGACTCCGGGGCGGCGCTCAGCTTGAGGTAGCGCCTGGAGGTGAAGCTGTCCCTGGAGCAGGACACGAGCTCCTCGTCCGCTGCCTGGGGCCCGATCTCCCGGCACCGGGCCGCGAAGGCCTGGCAATCGGCTCCATGGACGGCCATGAGCCTGGAGACCATGGCCGGGCTGAAAAGCCTCCTCAAGGCCGCCAGGCGCCGGCCCGGGTGGACCCCGGAATAGGGGAAATCGACCCACCTCCTGTTGATCCTCAAGAGGCCCTCCGCCTCCAAGTCCCTCAGGTGGCGCCCCAGGACAGTCTCCAGGGGGTCTGACCCGAAGAGGCGCCTGAACCTGGCCCTGGCGAGCCTGCGGTGGGTCTCGAGGTGATGAAGGGCATAGCCGCGCATCTCCTCCTCCAGTCCAAAGGGGACAGCCAGGAAGCCACCGCCGGCTCCCTCCTTCCCGGGCGCTGGGCGGTACCAGCACTGGCCGAAGACATGGGAGAAGACCCCTGGCCCCAGGGAGAGGAGGGAGCCTTTGTTCCAGCGCACCGAGATGTGCTGGCGGTTCTCAAGGCGCCTGAGGACCCGGGCCTTCTCCCTCCTGCGGGGGGGACGGAAGCCGAGCCTGCGCACCAGATGGTTGGCCGCCTCGAGCATCCTGCGAGCGCGCAGGCGATCCCCCTCGGAAAGGGCTCCTCCCTCGAGGGCTGAACGCGCCTGGCCTCTGGGATCGAACTGGTTGATGTGGATCATCTCCGGCCGCCAGCGGCAGACCCTCGCGACGTCCTTGAGGAAGCTCGCCGGGCTCTGCCCGGGCAGCCCGCACATGAGGTCCACGTTGAGCGCCACCCCTGGGAAGCGGCGCACCCAGCCTACCGCGCGCTCGGCTCCCTCCAGGGTCTGGCCCCCGCGGTCCATGCTCCTGAGTACGTCCCGGTCCAGGGTCTGTATCCCCAGAGTCAGCCGGTTGAGGCCGAAGGATCGCAGAAGCTCGAGCTTCCTGAGGGTCAGGCTCGAGGGGGCGGCCTCAAAGAGCACCTGGGCCCCGGGGCCGACCGCGAAGGAGTCGCGGAGGGCCCGGAGCAGCTCAGCGAGATCCCCCTCCGAGATGAAGGAGGGAGTCCCACCTCCGAAATAGACGGAGTCGAACGAGAAGCCGCGGAAGAACCTGGAAAAGAGGCCCATCTCGGCCTTGAGCCGCTCAAGGAAGCCTCTCATCTCGCCAGCTCTCTCAGGGACCCTGGCCGGGCAGAAGCAGAACCTGCAGCGGCTCAGGCAAAAAGGCCAATGGATGTAGAGTCCCAAGGCCCGAGGGGCCTTCCCAGACCGGAGAGCCTCAAGGCCCCTGGCCCAGGCCGAGAGCACTTTCCCCTGGGGCCACTCCTCTCCGATCTCGAGCCGGAAGAACCCGCCCGTCATCGGGGGATAGCAGTCGTCCGGGGATATCCGCGCCAGGAAGCGCCGAAGGACTTCCGGATCCCTCTCCAGGGCCTCTGAGGCTGTCCCCATCAGGCCGGCCTCAGATCGCCCCGGCCGAAAAGCTCGAGCTGCTCTGGGAATATCCCCGGGCAGCCCGCCCTCAGGCGGCATCCGGAGCAGAGAGGGGGCTTGCTCAAGGCCTGGGCGCGCAAGTAGGCCCTCAGGCTCTCCGAGACCACTGCGCCCCGGCCTCCGGCGCACAAGGGAAAGCCGGCCAAGCGGCGCAGTCCGGCCCTGCGGACCTCCTCAATGGAGACGGCCAGCTCCTGGTAGGGAAGCCTCGAGGTCTTGGGCCTCAGGGGCAAGATCGCGAAGGCAAGCCTCAGCCCTCCCGCGGCCCTCTCCTCCCATTCCCCCATCGTTTTCAGGTTCCGGCGCAGGAGGTTGGCGTGCAGGAAGACCTCCAGTCCCAGGTCCAGTGCGTTCTCCACCGCCCTCATGGCCAGGGCATGGCTGTCGCGGCGCCCCACGATCCAGTCGTGAGCCTCCCGGCTCCCTGAATGGATCGGGAGGCTCAGGGCGCTGACCCCCGCCGAGGCGAGGTCCCGCGCGAATTTCGGGTCCGCGAACCTCAGGCCGGAGGTCATGACCTCGACAGCCTCGAAACCCAGCTCCCGGCAAAGCCCCGCGATGCGCAGGATCTCCGGATGAGCCAGGAGCTCGTCCCCCACCAGGCAGATCCTGCCCCCGGAGACGCGCTGGTCCAGCCTCCGGCGCGCGATGGCCCAGGGGGTGGCTGGACCGGATTTCCTCCGGCAGAAGACGCAGTCCGAGTCGCAGGGCCCCTCCAGGAAGAGAAAGCGCGGCGAGGAGGGCGGCCCCTCCTGGCGGCTCAGGGGGCGCCTCAAGGCCGCCAGCGCAGCCGGATCCTCATTCTCTGTCACGAAATCCCTCCCGTAGACGGATGCCGAGCTCTAGGTTGTTGAGGACGATCCCGCGCAGGCGCCCCCTGCCGTAGGCGCGGGTCAGCAGGGCCAGATTGTCGAAGGGGGTCGCGCCGTAGTATTCCGGGAAGCGGGCCCTTGCCACTTCCTCGACGAAGAACCGCTCCTTCATGGCCTGGAAATCCTCCTCAAGGGACAGCCCGGTCTCGCGGAAGATGCCTCCGTCGCAATCCACCGTGAGCTCCCCGTTGAGCACCACGGGCTCGCGCCGCCTGGAGCTCATGTTGACGAGCTCGACTCCCATGGCGGAGGCCAGGCGCGCGGCCTCCTGCATCTGCCTGAGGAGCCCAGAGGCTTGCTCAGGCCCCCAGGGGCAGCCCAGGGCGTAGTTCACCTGGATGCGCCTGTGGCCCAGGCGGGCCAGGTGCCTGAACTCCGCAAGGAGCTCTCCGGCCCTTTCCGGGAGGACCACCATGGTGACCTGATAGGGGACCCCTGAGGACTTGAGCCTCTCCAGGTTCCCAAGAAGCCGGTCGTAGTAATCCAGTCCTCCGGGGGCGGCCCTCTGGGCGAGCTGGGTCCGCCGGGAGCCGTCGCAGCTCGCCTCCAGGAAAAAGCCGCGCTCCCGGAGGAAGTCGAGGGCCTCCCGACTCAAGGCCAGGGCGTTGGTGGTGAGGAGCAGGCGCAGCTTTTTTCCGCTCCTGCGCGCGAGGGACTCCGCCAGGATCGTTGCCTGCCTCACGACCTGGAAGGCCAGGAGGGGCTCTCCACCGAAGAACTGGAGCTCCACCTCCTCGCGCAGGGAGCGGAAAAGCAGCCGCACCGCGGCCTCCGCCACCGGAAGGCTCATCCTGGAGGGATGCTTCCAGGCCCTGCAATAGGAGCAGCGCAACTGGCAGGCGCGCGTCACGAGGAGGATGAGCCGGCCGCTCGAGGAGGAGCCGTAGAGGGCACGCAGGAGCTCCGGCGCGAAAGCTCCTTGCCGGACCAGGCGCTCCAGCAGGCCCCTCCGGTAAAAGGCGTAGCCCATGAGCTCCCTCCCGGCCCCTCCAGGCTCCATGCGCTCCAGGCTCCGGAGGCAGGCCAGGAGGGCGCGGTCCAGGGCCTCCAGGCAGGCCCCGGCCCTGGCCCAGGAGCCGAGGGCCAGCAGCTCCTCGGCCCGGCCCAGCAGGGAGGCAATGGCCTCATGGGCGGCCGCGGGAAGCGAGGCGATCATGGGACTCCGGCTCCAGCCAGTTCTTCCATCCTGTCAAGCTCCGCGCTCCAGTCCACTGAGGCCGCGCGCCCCAGGCGCTCCGCGAACCCGGCGGCCACCGGATCCTCAGGGACATCCCTCTCCACCAGGGGATAGTCGTATTCCGGGAAGCCGGGGACAGAGAGCCGTCCGCGGAGCCTGACGCGCGAGAGGAGCCCCCTGCGCTCCAGGCGCCGGTAGCTGGGGGTGGGATAGAAGGACCTCAGATGAGGGATCACCGGCTCCAGGATGCGGAAGGGCTCGCCGCAGAGGGCCCTCAAAGCCGCGATCCTCCGAAGGTTCTCGAGCACGTCCTCGCGGGTGGTCTCGGCGTTGGCAGCGATGAAATGATGGGCCTGGGGGATCCCCCTGCGCGAGAGAGCCAGGGCCGCGCGCTCCACCTCGGCGTAGCCGTAGCCCTTGCCCAGGCGCTCGAGCTCCCTGTCGCAGAAATTCTCGGTGCCGATGTAGAGGCGAGAGCCCCCGCCTCCCCAGGGCCCCTTGGAGGCGAAGGCCAGGCCCAGCTCGTCCAGGATCTCCTCGTCAGGCTCCCGGGAGAGCCCTTTCCCGCGCGAGAGGGAGTTGATCCCGGTTTGAAGGAAGCGAAGGTGGAAGGGAGACCTCCTCAGGATCCTCAAGATCGCAAGGGCCCGGGAGGGGTCGGCCAGGAAGTCGTCGTCGTAGAAGCCGATCCCGAAGGCGGCCGGAGGGACCAGGGACCAGCGGCCGTGGAGCTCCAGGAGCCTGCGGCCGTAGGCAGAGAGGAGCCTGGCCACTCCCCCGGGGCTCTTGCCTGAGAACCTCCCCTTGTCCATGGAGGTGCAAAAAAGGCAGCCGTAGCCGCAGCCCCGGGAGAGGGAAAGGACCAGGCCGGAGGCCACGTTCTCTTTTTCCAGAAGGGAGAAGTCGAGCTCGGAGCTGTCCAGGTCCCTGACCCTGAGGATGCTCTCCGCCCCCGCCCAGATCAGGCGCTCCTGGTCCGAGAAGATCACTCCCTCCAGGTCCAGGAGGGCTTCCTCCTGCGCGCGCCCCAGGCCGGTGGCCAGGTTCGAGCCCCCGAGGATCTTCAGTATCCTGGGGACAGCCTCCTCCCCGGCCCCCCGGACCACGAAATTCGCCTCTGGAAGATGGACCAGGGTCTCCTCGGGGCTGAGCGTGGGCATGAGCCCCCCCACGGCCAGGAAGGCCCGGCTTCTGCGGCGCAGGTACCCGAGGAGCTCAGAGGCCTTCTCGAAGCAGGAGTCATAGAGGGTGAGCCCGATGAAGTTCACGTCCGGATTCTCGGCCAGGGCCAGGTCAAGGCCCTCGCGGCCGGCAGGGTCCGCCTCGCTGAAGCGGGCGATCTTGAGCTCGGCGAGGACCACCGGGATCCCGGCCAGGCGCAGGGAGCTGGCGATGTAGAAGACCCCCTGGTGGAGATAAGCCCCGCTCTCCTTGCCCGGGGACTCCAGCAGGTTCTTGAAGAAAAGGGCCTTGGGCCCCGCCCCCCCGCGGGCAGGAGGAGGCCTGGGACAGGGCCGGGAGGCTCCCGCGGCCTCGGCGAGCCTCAGCAGGACTGCCCTTCCAGGACCGAGGGGCCCCTGCCTCGCGAGGACTCGGCGAGGCCCCTCACCATTGGCCATGGCTTCCGTGAGAGCCGTGGGAGCCGTGGGAGGCGTGCGAGCCGTGGCTTCCGTGAGAGCCGTGGCTTCCGTGGCTTCCATGAGAGCCGTGGGAGCCGTGGCTTCCGTGACTTCCATGGGAGCCGTGGCTTCCGTGGCTTCCGTGGGAGCCGTGGGAGGCGTGGCTGGCGTGCGAGCTGTGGCTCAAGTGGGAGCTCGCCCCGCCGGAGTTGTGCAGGGCGTTGGTGTGGGTCGAGAGGGCCAGGAGGTCCTCGGCCTTCATCAGGGCCGCGCCGATGATGCCGAGCACGGCCGCGGCCTTGACCACGTCCTTCTTGAGGATCTTCCCCTCCTCGCTGGTGAGGAAGCGCGCCATGTCCTTCTTGATCCTGGGCAGGATGTCTTTCTTGGCCACTGGTCTAGTATGCGCGGCGAGAAATCCTGGATAGGATTTCTCGCCGTCGCACCTCCTTAACGGCGCCTTGAGGACCGCGCGCAAAGCGCGCGGTCCTGAAAGAATTCTTTATGGTGTTGCACAGCAAGAAATCCGCAGCGGGTTTTCTCCAGAGGGTTGCTGCGGATTTCTTGCTGTGCATACTAGCTCCGCCGGTAGATGGAATGGGGTCTCTTCTTCTTGAGCCACCTCTGGAAGATCCTCCTGGCCTTGTCCTCCTGGAGCCTCGAGAACAGGATGTCCAGGATCCCCTTGTGGATGCGGCAGCGGCTGTTGGTCGGCATCCTCCCCATGATGTCCCCCTGCTCCGCGTAGCACTGGATGGGGCATATCCCGCAGTAGGGCTTGTAGGCGCACTGGGAGCATGAGACTTGGTTGTCGAGGCACGAGGCCACGGCCAGGGCCCGCACAGTCGGATGGGAGACCGCCTCCCGGTAGCCCCCCTCAGAGGCGCGGCCGATCCTGAAGGAGTCGTCGCCCATCCGGGAGAGCATCCTACCCTCGTCGCAGGTGTAGAGGCTTCCGTCGTAGTTGTAGGCGATCTGCCCGATCCCGGCCCCGCAGGGCGAGCGCAGGTCCAGGAAATTGGGGTCCTCGTCCGTGAGCATCTTGGCCAAAAAGAGCCTTGCCGTCTGCTCGAAGAAGACCCTCTTTGAGTTCACCTCCAGGATATAGTCGAAGGCCTGGCGGTAGAAATCCAGGAACTCCTCGGGGGAGTAGCCGATCCTCTCCCAGGTCTTTCGGGCCAGGCCCAGGGGGCTCAAGGGCCTGAGGTATATCCCCCTCGCCCCAAGGGCCAGGTAGGAGTCCACGACCTCGCGGGGGCGGCTGAGGGAAAAGCACGTGACGGTCAGGAGGGCGTCGATCCTGAAGGTCCTGCGGGCCGTGCGCCGGTAGATCTCCCTCCACCATCTGACCGCCAGGGCGTGGCTGCCTCCCCCGGCGTGGAGGCGGTTCGCGTCGTGGAGGTCCGCGGGCCCGTCCAGGGAGGTGCAGAAGTTCACTCCCTTCTTAAGGAGGAACTCCAGCTTCTTCTCGTCCATGAGGCTCAGGTTGGAGACCAGGTTGATCCAGAGCCTCCTCTTGGCCTTGCGGTTCTTGCGCCGGGCGTAGTCCACGATGAAGCTAAGCGCGGGCCAGTTGGCCAGGGGCTCGCCTCCCTGAAACTCGATCGTGAGGGCGGGGCTGGGGCTCTCGAAGATCCTGTCCACCACGAGCCTGGCGGTCTCCAGGCTCATGTCGCAGGAGCGGTCCCTCATGGAGACGGAGCTGGCCTGGCAATAGAGGCAGCGATGGTCGCACCTCAGGGTCACGACCACCACGTGCAGGCCCGGCCCCTGCCAGAGGAAGCGGTTCCTGCGCCTCCAGACCTCGGCCAAGGCCTCGAAGTCCATCCGGTCGCGGATGAAGCCCTCCCTGGCCAGCCTGGAATGAAGCTCCCCCTCCGGGAGCTCCCCGGAAACGAAGCTCCTGAACTCCCCTTCCTCCAGGAAGCAATGCCTCCCGAAATCGTTTGTGATAAGGACCTTGGCCCCCAGCCTCCGGAAGCGGAAAAACCCAACGCGCCGGGGATCCATCCGCAAGGGCTCCAGGGCCGGCTCTCCCGCAAGTCCGGCGCTCACCGGGCCTCTCCTGAAGGAGCCTCCCCGGAGGGGCTTGCCGCGCCTGGAGCCTCGGTGGCCTTGCCGTATTTCTCCTCCCAGGGGACGGCCACGCCCAAGGGGTCCTCCCCCCCCTTCTCGATCTCCGCCAGGAGCTTCTCGATCTCCTTCTCGAGCTCCGCATCCACCGGAGGAGGGGGCGGGGCCTGGGGGGCGCACTCAAGGCAGGGGGCCTGGGGGATCTCGGAAGGCGGCTGGGCCGAGACCAGGGCCTTTGTCACCACGTACTCCCTGATCTTCCGGTTCGCCTCGGAAACCCTGAGCCTCAGGGACTGGTGGAGAAGCTCGTTGTAGAACTCCCCCTCCAAGGCCTCTCTCGAGGCCGAGGGAGTATCCTTGGGCCTGAGGAAAACCTCCAGTCCCCCTTGCGCTCGGCGCCCGATGCGGACATAGGCGCGGTCCGTGAGGCCGTAGCAGGCGGCCTCTACGGCCTCCAGGGGATAGACCCCTGTGTCGACCCTGATGAACGCTTCCTTGGAACGCCCTTGACTCATGGCAACCTCCGTCCGTCCGTGGAAGAGCCCTCGGCCGGCCCTTCCCCGCCTTCTTTGGGGCCCTGGAGCAGGAGCCTCTTCATCTGGTCGAGGACCTCCGGCGGAACCTGCTCCATGGGCTGGCCCTTCTTGAACTGCTTTTTTTCGCGCTCCCTCTCGGCCCGGATCCGGACCTTGAGCTCGGCCTCCCTCTGCCGGGCGGACTCGACCTCTTTCCTGAGCCCGATCTCCCTCTCCCTCTGACCCTCCCTGCGGGCCCTCAGGGGCTCCACCTCCCGGGCCAGGCGGGCGCAGAAGGACTGGGAGGCCTGGGAAAGATAGGAGGAGCAGTCCTGACCCCGGTTGAGGAGCACGGCGCAAAGGGGGGAAGGGCAGGAGCGGCCCGCGCTCAGGGCCGCCACCAGCAGGGCCAGCTCGCGGCAGGCATGCCGAAGCCCGATGCCCTGGAGACCCTGGCACTTCTCCTGGCCCTCCAGGAAGGCGAAGCCGGGGAGACACTCCTGGGCAGCCTGCCCGGGAAGAGCCTTGGAAGCGGCCAGCTCCCGGCAAAGGGCCTGGGGACTTCCCTGTCGGATGAGTGGAGGCGAGACCCTGCAGAAGCGCTCCAGGTCCTGAGGCTTGAGCGGTCCTCCCGGGCCGGCCAGGGCCTCCAGGCAGGCCGAAACCGAATCCCCCTGCCTCCAGACTGACCAGAGCCAGAGGGCCTGGGCCTGCCGCTCGCGGCAGCTCCTGTAGGAATCCTCCAGGTTGCCCTTGAGGCCCTTCAAAACCTCGCAGCCCTCCCTTCGGCCGGAGGCGACCCCGCGGCAGGCCAGGAATGTCTCCAAGAGGGCCGCTTCCTCCTCGGAGAGGGCCTCGAAGCCCCCGACGCGCTCCTTCTCCCGGATGATGAGCGCCTCCAGGTCCAGACTCCGGGCGCGGCACTCCTCAAGGAGCTTCTCCATGCCCGCAAGCTCCAGGCCCGGGAGCTCCGGGCCCGCGGCCAGGCAGAGGGGTGGCAACGCCAGGAGAGCGGCCAGGAGGAGGCGGGGAAACCTCATTTCGGACAGCAATAGATGGCGCCCAAGGTGAAATTGTCGGCGCGCAGGGTCATCCAGCTCGCCTGACCCGTGGCCGTGTTGAGGCCCCAGACCTGGTTGGTGGTCCCGCTGCCGTAATCAGCCAGGGGCTGGCCTCCTCTGTTGTTGAAGGAGAAGCCCTAGACGTAGAGCCCAGGGGTCCAGGTGGCGTACTGGCCGGAGGAGCAGACGGGGACGTTCCCGGTCCCGACCGTGGTCGGGGCGCAGTCCGAGCCGCTGTTGTCAACGTAGAGATAGCCTTTCACGCTTGGGCTTCCCGAGACGCGGGCGTTGCCCCTCACATGGAGGGCCTGGGCCGGGCTGCCTGTCCCCACTCCCACGCTGCCGCTGACGATAAGCCCGTTGGGAGGAGCCGCGGAGGCCCCCGCGTAGGCCC
>CAYLZQ010000001.1:22558-29702 GCA_964388045.1 uncultured Elusimicrobia bacterium
CCGGAGTCCCCACGCCCACCCTGCCCCCGTCCCGGGCGAGATAGGTGTTGCTGGTCGTGATCATCTGGGTGTAGACCCCCGAGGGGGCGGGATAGTATGTGCTCAGGGTCACGCTCTCGGAGCCCAGCTCCGTGGCGCAGGCAGCCAAGAGGAGAGCGGCCAGCCCCCCCTTGAGGGGAAAAGGCGGGATCCTGAGGCTCAGCCTGATCACGATGTCCCGGGACATGGCTCATGGCCCTTCAGGGTTAGGATAACAGGGGAGCCCCCTCCTGTCTATGGCACGAGTCATAGTTGCGCGAGGATCTCCCGGGTCAGCCGCACGCAGGAGAAGCCCTGGGCCAGGCTCCTCAGTGAGGCCAGGTGCAACCCCTCCCCATGGGCTGCTGTCGCGTCCGCGGCCACGAAGGTCATAAATCCCGCGTCAAAGGCGTCGCGCACGGTGGATTCGACGCAGAGGTTGGTCACGATCCCGCAGACTACCAGCTCCTCAAGCCCTTTTCCCCTGAGCGCCCGCTCCAGGGAGGGATTCGTCCAGGCGCTGTAGCGGCACTTGCGGAAGGTCTCCCCCTCCCCGGGCTCCAGGACCGGGGAAATCCTGGCCCATCGGGATCCGGCCAGGCAGACCTTCCTCCACCATAGGGTCATGAGCCCCCCGTCCCGGGAGGGCTCCTCGTGGGCATGGTAGATGAAGAATACCGGACTCCCCGCGCGCCGGAAGGCCTCCACCAGGCGCCTGGCGTTGGGGAGGATGGCCCGGGCCGGGGGAAGGTAGGCGGGAGAATCCGGCCTGAGGAAAAACTCCTGAAGGTCCACGACCAGGAGCCCTGCCCTTTGCGGGTGGAGGGCCAGCTCCCGCCTCCTCCCCAGGGCCAACTCCCTGGCCCAGTCCTCGGCCTTTTGCGAGAGGCTCCCGGAGGTGATGTAAGAGGCGGCCTCAAGCCTCCGGTTTCGCAGCGAGATCTCCGCCGAATCCTTGAGGGCACCGGACCAGAGCTGGCCGCAGGAGGTCTCGGCCGCTATCTCCTCCGGGAGGCTGGGGGAAAGGATCACCGTGAAGCCCAGGCGCTGGAGCTCCCCGGCCAGGGCCTTGAGGGGAGCCGGCTCCGCGGTCCAGGCGAAGCTCCGCCCGCTGGCCCGCGCTGAGCGCGTGGGATTGACCGGAGTGATCTTGACAAGGAAGCTGCCGGGGTCGAAGGTCCGGCCGAGCTCCTCGGGGTCCAGGCCCTCCCCCTCGGCCAGGGCAAAGTTCAGGGTGACCTTCCTGTCCCCGGGCTTCACGAAGCGCTCGCCGTAGGCGGCCACCTCCTCCAGGCTCCACTTCCTGATCGGGACGATCTCGCGCCTCTTGTCCTCCCCGGTGGCGTGCAGGGAGAACTGAAGCTGGAAGCGCCCCCCCGAAAAGAGGGAGTCCTTGACCCTGAGGAGATCCTCGAAGAAAGGCTCCACGGCCGGGCTCTTGGGAGCCACCGTGGAGAGGCTCGGGATCACCCCTGGGCCAGGGAACTCCCTGGCCAGGTCCTTGAGCGCCCCAAGGACCTCGGGGTTCAGGGAGGGCTCCCCCATGCGCGCGAAATGGATCTTGACCTTTGGGTGCCGGGAAAGCTCCAGGCCATGATTCTCAGCCGCTATGTGCCGCACCTGGGCCAGTATCTCCTCCCTGCTCAAGTTTCCCCCGTAGCCCAAGGCCCCGGCGTCGCACATCAGGCAGCCCACGGCGCAGCCGATCTGGGTGGAGACCATCATGACCCATTTCCGAGCCTTGGGAAGGCCCGGCTCCAGGGTATCCACGAACTCCACCAGGCGGTCTTGTCCCAGGCTCGCCAGGTAGAGGGCCGCCAGGCCCGGGACCTCCCGCTTGGCCAGTATCAGCATTGCAAGCCCTCCAGGTACCTGATGCAGCGCATGGCGGCCCTGAGGCCGTCCCCGCCGGCGACGGCCACCTGGCGGGATATCCCGCCCGAGGCGTCCCCGGCTGTGAAAAAACCAGGGGCCCCCTTCCCCGCGCCGAGGGGACAAGGAGCGGCCTCCTGGCCGATGAGGA
Organism: uncultured Elusimicrobia bacterium; assembly: GCA_964388045.1. Classification (GTDB taxonomy): domain Bacteria; phylum Elusimicrobiota; class Elusimicrobia; order UBA1565; family UBA9628; genus CAYLZQ01. Next base: position 24,600 of record CAYLZQ010000001.1, read on the forward strand.
CGAAGAGGGCGCTGACCTTGAGCCTCCCGGGCCTTGCGCCGTCCCTGGAGCTGAGTCGGACCCCCTCGAGCCTGCGGCCCCCCAGTAGTCCCTCAACCCTCGTTCCGGGAAAAAACACGACCCTGGGGCAGGAGGCCAGCCTCCTCAGGAGGAGGCGGTGGGCCTTGATGCGGCCTGAGCGGCAAATCAGGTACACGCGCCTGGCATGGCGGGCCAGAAGCAGGGCCTGGTGAGCGGCTGCCTCCCCTCCCCCCACGACAGCCACAAGCCTTCCCCGGAAGCCGTAGGCCCTGCCCAGGGCCGCGTCGTAGACTCCCTTGCCCCAAAGCCGCCCCTCCCCCCCCAGCCTCTTGAAACTCGCGCCTGGGCAGAAGACCACGGCCCGGGCGCGCGCGGAAGGGCCCTGGGCCAGGCTGACGGCAAAGCCCCCCTCCGAACGCCTGATCCCAAGAGCCTCGGCCCGGCGCACCGCAAGGCCCCACCTCCTGGCCTGCCTGGCCCAGAGATCCATGAGCGCCCTGCCGCTGATCCCTTCCGGGAAGCCCGGGTAGTTCTCGATGAGGTCCAAGAGCCCGGCCCTGCCGCCCAACCTTGCGCGCTCGATCAGGAGGGTCCGGTAGCCCGCCCGGGAGAGGTGCATCCCGGCCGCGAGCCCGGCCGGGCCGCCTCCGATGACGACGGCCTCCCAGGCCTCTCTCCTCACGAGGAGTAAGGCAGGGACCTGGCCCTCAGGATGTCCATGGTGGTGACGATCCCGGAGAGCCTGCGGCCGCTGGTGATGAGGACGCGGTGCACTCCCAGGCGGAGCATGATCCGGGAAAGCTCCGCGAGGCTCGCCTCCTCGTCCGCCTGGATCACCTTGCGGGTCATCAGGTCCCGCGCGAGGACGGGCCTGGGCCTCTTGCCCAGGTCCTGCTCGGGATCGCTGTAGAAGTCCTCCCGGTCCCGGGCCGCGTCACGCAGGTAGCGCACGAGGTCCGTCTGCGAGATCACTCCCACGAGCGCCCCGGCGCCGTCGAGGACCGGAGCCCCCGTGATCCCGTTCTCGATCAAGGTGCGGGCCAGGGACCAGACGTCCTGATTCTCCCGCACCGCGATGATCTGGCGTCGCATCACGTCCCTGGCCTTGAGGCCGCGTCCCCGCTGCCTGCGTGGGGTCTCCATATTGGTGTTAGGTTATGCAACGGTTCGTCCAATGGCTTCCCATGGACGATCCGTTGCAACAGAAAAAACAGGCATTAACGTTGCGTAAGAAAGCTTGACGAAAGCCGCCAGGCTTGTGAAGGGAGGAGCCATGGACCTCTTTAAGAAGAAGATCAGCCGAAGGCAGTTCTTCACGTACTCCGGGGCAGGGGCTGGAATCCTGCTCGCTGGCGAGCCCCTCTTCGCCCTGCTCAAGCCCATGGTCACCACGGACAACCCCCTGGACTACTACCCCAGCCGGGACTGGGAGAAGCTCTACCGGGACCAGTACCGCTACGATTCCTCCTTTACCTTTATATGCTCCCCCAACGACACCCACGCCTGCCGGCTTAGGGCCATGGTCAGAAATGGGGTGATCCTGCGCACCGAGCAGAACTATGACGCCCAGAACTATTCCGACCTCTACGGGAACAAGGCCACCTGCGGCTGGAATCCCAGGGGATGCGCCAAGGGCTATTCAGTGCACAGGCGGCTCTACGGCCCTTTTCGCCTCAAGCGCCCCTTGATCCGAAAGGGCTGGAAAGCCTGGGCGGACGACGGCTTCCCCTCTCTCACCCCGGAGCTCAGGGCCAAGTACAAGTTCACGGCCAGGGGCTCCGACGAGCTCCTCCCGACCTCCTGGGAAGAGGCCTTCGACTACGCGGCCCGGGGGATGGTCGCGATCGCCGGGCACTACTCCGGGGAGGAGGGCAAGAAGAAACTTCTCTCCGAGGGCTACGAGCCCGAGATGGTGGAGGCCCTGGAGGGGGCCGGGACCAGGACCATCAAGTGCCGGGGCGGGATGGGGCTCCTGGGCGTGATCGGCAAGTACGGGATGTACCGGTTCTCCAATACCTTGGCCCTTTTGGACGCCCACGTCCGGGGGGTGGGGCCTGAGCAGGCCAAGGGAGGCAGGAACTGGGACAACTATACCTGGCACGGGGACCAGGCCCCGGGACACCCCTTCGTGCACGGACTTCAGGCTGCGGACGGCGACTTCAACGATCTGAGGTTCACCAAGCTCCACGTCCAGTGCGGGAAAAACCTCGTGGAGAACAAGATGCCGGACTCCCACTGGTTCATCGAGAGCATGGAGCGGGGGGCCAAGATCGTGACGATCAGCCCGGAGTACTCCCCGCCCGCGACCAAGTCGGACTATTGGATCCCGGTCCGCCCGGCCTCGGACGCGGCCCTCTTTCTGGGCATCGCCAAGATCATGATGGACCGGGGCTGCTACGACGCGGATTTCGTCAAGCGCTTCACGGACTTCCCCCTCCTGGTGCGGACGGATAACTTGAAGAGGCTCAAGGGCTCCGAGGTCTTCCCGGGCTACCAGGGGGGCCTCAAGGAGGACGGCCCCAGCTTCAAGCTCCAGGGCCTCAAGAAGGAGCAGTACGAGAGGCTCGGGGACTACGTGGTCCGGGACTCCAAGTCCGGGGAGCTCAAGGCCGTTACGCGAGACCAGGTCGGCGGTCGGATGGGCGAGCTCGACCCCATGCTTGATTATAAAGCGAAGGTCAGGCTCGCGGACGGCTCCGAGGTCGAGGTCTTCACCCTCTGGGAACTCTACAAGATCCACCTCAAGGACTACGACTTGGACTCGGTCGCGGAGATGACCCACGCCCCCAAGGACTCAATCGAGCAACTGGCCAAGGACTTCCATGAGATCAAGCCCGCCGCGATCCACATCGGGGAAGGGATCAACCACTGGTTCCACGCGACCCTGGTCAACCGGGCCGTCTACCTGCCCCTGATGCTCACGGGGAACATCGGCAGGCCCGGGGCCGGCAACTACACCTGGGCCGGCAACTACAAGGCCGCCCTGTTCCAGGGCTCGGCCTGGAGCGGGAAGGGCTTCAAGGCCTGGGTGGCCGAGGACCCCTTCCACCCGGACCTGGACCCCGCGACCGACGGCAAGGAGATACACCCCAAGGCCTACACCAAGGACGAGGCCGTGGCCTACTGGAACCATGGCGACAAGCCTCTGATCGTCAACACCCCCAAGTACGGGAGAAAGGTCTTCACGGGCAAGACCCACATGCCCACCCCCACCAAGGCGATCTGGTACACCAACGTGAACCTCATCAACAACGCCAAGCACGCCTACGACATGATCAAGAACGTCAACCCAAAGGTGGACCTGATCATGTCCAACGACATCCAGATCACGGCCTCGATCGAGTACTCGGACCTCGCCTTCCCGGCGAGTTGGTGGATGGAGACCGCGACGCACGAGATCACGGCCTCCTGCTCCAACCCCTTCCTCCAGATCTGGAGAGGCGGGATCCCTCCGCTCTACGATACCAAAGATGACGTGATGATCTTGGCTGGGGTCGCCAAACGCCTCGGTGCGCTCCTCAATGACCAACGCTTTGCCGACTACTGGACATTCGCCCTGGAGGGAAGGCCTGAGGTCTACATCCAACGTCTGCTCGATGCCTCGGCGACGCTGCGCGGCTACAAGGTCGCCGACATCCTTGAAGGCAAATACGGCGAGCCTGGGGCCGCCCTGATGCTCTTTCGCACCTATCCAAGGATTGCCTTCTATGAGCAGGTCACAGACAGCCTCCCGTTCTACACCGATACGGGGCGACTGAACGCCTACTGCGACATCCCGGAGGCGATTGAGCATGGCGAGAACTTCATCGTCCACCGGGAAGGGCCTGAGGCAACGCCGTATCTTCCGAACGTGATCGTGTCTTCAAACCCGTATATCAGACCAGACGACTATGGCATCTCTGAGACGGCGCAGCATTGGGATGAGCGGACCATCCGCAATATCAAAAAGTCTTGGACCGAAGCCAAGCAGACGAAAAACTTCCTCTGGGAGGCGGGCTTTCGCTTCTACTGCCTGACCCCCAAGACCCGCCACCGGGTTCATTCCCAGTGGTCGGACACGGATTGGAATCTGATCTGGGAATCGAACTTCGGCGATCCCTGGCGAACGGACAAGCGCGCGCCAGGGGTGGGCGAGCATCAGCTCCACATCCACCCACAGGCGGCGAAGGATCTTGGGATCCACGACGGGGACTACGTCTACGTCGATGCGAATCCCGCCGACCGACCCTACCGCAATTGGAAACCGGATGACCCCTTCTACAAGGCCTCGCGGTGCATGCTCCGGGTGAAATACAACCCGGCGTATCCCTATTCCATCATCATGATGAAGCACGGCGCTTTTATGGCGACGGAGAAAAGCGTGCACGCTCACGAGACGCGCCCGGACGGGCGGGCGCTCTCGGAAGGAACAGGGTATCAAGCCAACCTTCGCTATGGCTCGCAGCAATCCCTGACCCGCGACTGGTCCATGCCGATGCATCAGACGGACAACCTCTTCCACAAGGCGAAGGTCGGCATGGAGTTCATCTTCGGCGGCGAGGGGGACAACCACATGATCAACACCGTGCCGAAAGAAACACTTGTGCGAATCGTGAGAGCAGAGCCCGGCGGCTTGGGCGGGCAAGGGGCATGGGACCCCGCGACCACAGGCTTCTCGCCTGGCGACGAAAACGACGTTATGCAGCAGTACGTAGCTGGGGGATTCATCGCGGCCATCTAACGGCCTTCCGGAATGACGCAGAAGCCCTTTGAGGAAGACGACCCGCTTGAGCTCGTCGCTGTCGGACCGTTTGCCACGGAGGAAGACTGCCTGGAAGACATGGCGCGCACGTTCATTGATGAGTACGCCCGGATGGGCTGGAACCGGGAGCGGTTACTTGCGCTGTTTCGCGATCCCTTCTATCAGGGTCCGCATGCGATCTACCAGGTAAAAGGGGAGGCGTTTGTCCAGCAGCTCATTACTGATCGCGTCCCCGCATATCGCCCGCCCGCTCCTCTTGATGGAGCTTGCGCTGGCAGTCCGGTTTGCAATGCCTGTCCTGTGGGGCGGTCGTTTGGCAAAACCCAATGCCCGATCAGGCG
>CAYLZQ010000002.1:0-21653 GCA_964388045.1 uncultured Elusimicrobia bacterium
AACGGAGGCGGAGGGGGAAGAGAAAGCCCTCAAGCGGTTCGCCCAGGCGCTCAGAAACGGCCATCCCTACGCGCGCGTGGACTCCGTTGAGACGAGGACGCTGGCAGCCCAGGACCGCAACGAGGAGGCCTTTGACATCCGCTAGGGCAAGGAACTCTGCATGGAACCGAGCACGGACACGATCAGCCAGTACTTCAAGGGAATCCAGAGGCTAGCCCAGATCGACCGCGAGGAGCTCCACAGGCTCTGGAAGAAGGCCAAGCGGGGAGACCGGGAGGCCAAGCAGAGGATCATGGAGGCCAACCTCCGCCTCGTGGTCCCGATCGCCAAGAAGTACCATCGCCAGGGCATCGACTTCCTCGATCTCGTGGAGGAAGGCAACCTAGGTCTCATGCACTCGATCGAGAAGTTCGAGCCAAAAAAGGGCTACCGTTTCTCCACCTACGCCTCCTACTGGATCGAGCAGTCCATCCGGCGCGCCGTGGAGGAGCAGTCCAAGACCATCAGGATCCCTCCCCACGCCTGGGAGGCCCTGCGCAAATGGCTCAAGCAGTGGGAGAGGTTCCACGCCCAGCTCGGCCGGGACCCGACCCTCGCCGAGATGGCCCGCAAGATGCACTGGACCGCCCGGCAGGTCCGCGGGGTGCTCGACGCCGCGGAGGCGGCCCGCGGGATGGGCTCCCTGGAGGCCCCCATCGACAGCGAGGACGAGAACATCACGGTCGAGGACATGATCTCCGAGTCGGACAACCAGTCCCCGGAGAGCCTGATCTCCGTCCTCAAGCTCCATGACGAGCTCAACCAGGCCTTGAAGGAGATCGGGGACCGCGAGAGGATGATCCTGGAGTTCCGCCATGGGCTCACCGGCCAGACCCCTATGACCCTGGAGGAGGTGGGCAAGAGGCTCAAGCTATCCCGGGAGCGCATACGCCAGATCGAGGAGCGGGCCCTCCTTCGGCTGCGGCGGGTGGCCAACCGCATGGGCTTAATCGAGATCAGCGAGAACCGTCAGGGCAGCCCCAACCTCCAGCCGGGCTGGCATCTCCCCAGGCCCAGGACCGACATCCTGGGCCAGGTGATCCCCGAGGGGCGGCGAACGGCTCCCCAGGCCCTGCGCCTGCTGAGGCGCAAGCCCCGCAGCCTCCTCTTGACCCAAGCCAAGGGCAAGAGGAGGTGAAGCCCGTGGCCGCGGACGTGAGGACCTTCGTCCGGGACGTCCCGGACTTCCCCAAAAAGGGAATCGTCTTCAAGGACATCACCCCCCTCCTCGCCCATCCGGAGGCCTTCGCCACGGCCATCGACCGGCTCTCCGAGCCTTTCCTAGCCAAGGGGATAGGGGTCGTGGCGGGGATCGAGTCCCGGGGCTTTCTCCTCGCCACCCCGATCGCCTACCGCCTGGGGGCAGGGGTGGTCCCGATCCGCAAGAAGGGCAAGCTCCCCCGCGAGACCCTCTCCGCAACCTACGACCTGGAATACGGCCAGGATTCCATCGAGGCGCACGCGGACTCCTTCTCAACCGGGACCAAGGTCCTGCTGGTGGACGACGTCCTGGCCACCGGAGGGACGGCCGGCGCCGCCTGCGAGCTCATCGAGAAGCTGGGGGGCACACTCGTCGGGGCGGCGTTCTTGATCGAGCTCGGCTTCCTCAACGGCCGCCGGAAGCTCCAGGGGCGCACCATCCACTCCCTGATCACGTATTAGCTCCCCAAGACAGAACGGACGCGGCTGGCGGGCGGAAACTAATATTGGCGCCGACTTGTCTCCGAATTTGTAAGATAAGGGCAATTCGCCCCGATAGCTCAATGGATAGAGCTAGCGCGTCCTAAGCGTTAGATGGGGGTTCGATTCCCTCTCGGGGCAGATTTCCTCTTCGGGGGTGGTGACAGCCGTCCCGGCCGTCGTCCATCCGGAACGAAGGACGCCATGGCCGACGGCGCCAGAGGAGGGGGCAGAGCCCCCTCCATGGGGAACGCAGGGCTTAGGGGCTAACCTAACTTATGGGCAAACAATGGGTCAGGCAGCAGGTCAAGCACAACGAGCTCCAGGAAGCCCTGGAGAGGTCGGTCCTCTGGGTCATGGCCAACAGGCAGCAGGCCTCTCTTGGGGCCCTCCTGATCCTTCTGGCCGGGGTCGCGGCCGGAGGAGTCTTCTACCGCAGCCGTTCCCGCCAGACCGCGGCCTGGGACCAGCTCTCCCTGGCCCAGGGCCTGGCCTACGGCGGCCGCTCCGAGGCCTCCCTGGAGCAGCTCAGGGACTTGGCCTCCCGCTACCAGGACACGAAGGCCTCGGGCCTGGGCCTTCTCCTGGCCGGAGACATCCTCTATCCCAGGGGACAATACCAACAGGCCCTGGAGCATTATGCCAAGGTCCTGGAGAGGGGGGAACCAAAAATCCTGGTGCCGCTGGCCCTGGGGGACACGGCCGTTTCCCAGGAGGCTGCTGGCCAATATCAGGAGGCCATCTTGACCTCCCAGCGTTTCCTGGAGGCCTATCCCGACCACTTCCTGGCCCCCCAGGTCCATGCGTGCCTGGCGCGTTGCCTCCAGGCCCTGGGCCAGGCAGAGAAGGCCCAGGCCGCCTATCAGAAGATCGCCCTCCAGTATCCAGACACCTCCTGGGCAGGCTGGGCCCAAGCCAGGCTCAAGGCCGGCTCCCAGGCTTCCCTGGCAGCCCCCCCTTGACAAAATAGGGTTCCCCTGTTATACTTCGGCTTCCTTAAAAAACGCAACGCCGAGACCGCCGAGGCCTTGGCGTTTTATTTTGCGAATCGCTGGCAGAGGATGGCAGAGCATGGCTCTCCTCGGAAAGCGTCCCTTTTTGAATGGCACAAGATGGCAAAAAATACCTATTGACATAAAACGGGCTTCTTTATTAGAATCACCTGGCTCATGAAGGAGACTCAGTCTGGCCCCAAGCATCTCGCAGAAGGGCGGCCCCGCGCAAGCGGGGCGCAGGAAGGACACAAGTCCGCTGAGGCCGCGGGCAAGGCTTGCGGCACTCCTTAGCGAAAACCGTAGGCCCCGCCAGGCGCGGGGTATAGAGCGAAACGTATCCCCGCCTCGTGTGGGGCTTACGAAATAGTCAAGGAGGTAATAGTGCGAATGAAGAAGCTCCTGGGATCCACACTAGCCCTGGCCCTCTTATTTCCATACGGCCAGGCTAACGCTGAGCTGCTCAAGAACTTCAAACTCGGCGGACAAATAGACGTGCAGGCCACATCCGCGAGGAACGTCACGGACTTCGCGACCCGCGCCAACCCGATCGGCGGCACCAACAACGACCGGATCGGAGACGCTCAGACCCGGTTGCTGCTGAATGCGGACTGGGACCTGCTCGATGACGTGCACGCCAAGATCAGCATGCACAAAAACGACAGGAACTACGGCGTCGCAGGAGGCAACGCCATCGGCGCAGGCAACAGCCAGCCCGCGATAACAGGCGCCGGAACGGGTGTCATCAACAACACCTTCGTCGATCAGGCCTACTTCAAGGTCGACAAGCTGGCGGACATGGTGGACGCCTCCTTCGGCCGGATGCACTATGGGACCTCGGGGGACATGGTCATCTACTTCGGCCCCTCTGACAAGGCCCTCTGGGGCATGCCCGTGACCGCGATAGACGCGGCGCGCTTCGACTGGTCCAACGACAAGCTCGGCCTGACCGCCCTTGTCGGAAAGATCGTAGGCCACGTCACCGGCATAGCCGGCGCAGTGGCTGACATAGATGTCCGCGGCATCAACGTGGCCTGCAAGGGCAACGAGAACATGAGCCTCGGGGCCTACCTATGGAACCAGGTCACCCATGGGACAGGGGCCCTGGGCGCGCCCCCCACCGCCGCGGCTGTCGGCGGCAAGAACGACAACCTCTACGTCCTGGGCGTCAAGGGAAAGTGGATGGGCGGCGGGGCTTGGTTGGGCGCTGAACTCGCCAAGAACTTCGGCGAAAACAGGACCGGCGCCCTCGCTACGCCCACCGCAGCCGATGCCTCGAAATACGTGGGCTGGGCCTTCAAGGCCGACCTGGGATACAAGGCCGAGCTCGAGGGAATCGGCGCATTCACACCCTGGCTCCATTTCGGCTTGGGCACAGGCCGCAAGCGGACCCGGGAAAACAAAAACGAGACCTTCACGCCCATCGCGCCTGACTATCGGCCGGGAAGCATCTACGGCCGCTTCGCTGTCCCGGTGGGCGGAGTTGGGTTTGCCTCTGGCATCGGCGCCGGATTGGCCTCCAACTCCATCGCGAACCGCATCGTCTGGGGCCTGGGTCTGAAGGCCAATCCCTCAGCGGTCAACAAGCTGACCGTGGGAGTCTCCTTCTGGGACTTCAAGATCCAGCGCTACGCGACCGCTCCGGATTCGGTGGAGGACGATCCTCTCTCCGCCGGCTTCGGCACCGGGGGCAACCGGCACATCGGCTCGGAAGTGGACCTGGACCTGGAATGGAAGCACTCCGAGAACGTCAGCCTCGGCGCCGGAGTGGCGAGCTTCCGGCCAGGCGGGCTCATCAATGAAGTCAACCAGAGCCAAAACCTGGCGAAGGGCATTTCGCCCCTCTCCCAGCAGCCGACCAACCCGGCCACGCTGGCTTACATGGACGTGCGGGTCAGGTTCTAAATCCGCCGGCCATCGCTAAAAAACCCCTCCGGCCTCGCGCCGGAGGGGTTTTCGTTTCTATCCCCCTCACAAAATTTGTAGGATTTGTGCCGCATGCCCCGGAGGATACTCGCGGCCCTGCTTCTGACCGGAACAGGACTTGCCGCCCAGGCAGCCAACCTAGACGTCACAGCCTCCTACCGGATGCGAGCCCTTTCCTACTCCAACCTGAGCCTGGACCCCAACGACAGGAACAACCACTCCTTCATCTCAAACGACGCCAGGCTCGGCATGGCCGTGCGCAGGATTCATTTGGAGACCAGGGGGGGGGAAGACGTCAGCCTGGACGTGGGGCTCCTCCTGCACGCCCTGGGGGTGGCAGGCTCCACTGTCTCCCTCCAGGCCCCCTTTGACAGGGCAGCCGGCATCTACCCCAGCGCCGACCTGACTCCTTTCGTGGAAAACGCCTATCTCAGGGTCAACCAGCTCTTCGGATTCCCCCTGGAGGCCACCTTCGGAAGGCAGTCCTATAAATTGGCCAGCGGCCTTCTCCTTGACGACGACGGTTCGGGCCTGACCGGGATCCGCCTGAGGGGGGAGCTCCCCTGGTGGGAGATGAAGCTCGAGGCCTTCCTCTTCAACGACCGCAATCCCTTCCATGGAGCGCCCAACAGCCTGGACCTCTTCGGGCTGAGCCTGGATTTGCCCAGCGACGGGACTTGGACCTTGAGCCAGCTCTTCGAAAGAGACAGGGCCTCCCAGCCTGTTTTCGGCTGCGCCGTTCCCGGCCTCTCACCCCCGGTCGGCTGCACGGTCTCCAAGGCCCTCAGGAGCTTCACGAGCCTTCGCTACCAGATCAACTACGGCCCGATGGTCTTCGAGGGGGAGGCTGCTCTCCAGCGCGGAGCCGCGACCCCCACCGGCATCCTTCCCGCCCCAAATCACATCACCTACCAGGGAAACGCCCAGGTCCTACGCGCCAAATGGAAGCAGGCCCTCTACAAGACCGGAGAAGGCATCGCGCGCATCTCCCTTGCCCGCGGCAGCGGGGACAAGCCCGACACCCTCACCACGGACGAGGCCTTCTTCCCCACCCGAGGGCACCGCTTCCAAGGCCTTGAGCGCAGCGGCTTCGGGGATTTCTTCGGGGCAACGCCCTACGAGGCCTTCGGCGGCAACTACTCCACGGCTACCGCCAGCGGACTTAAATCCGGTGCCAGCGGGATCATGGTCGTGGGGGCAGGATACACCCCTCCCTCTTATAAAGGAATAGCCCTGGACATAGACTACTTCCTCTTCCAGGCGGAACGCATCCAGTCAGGGCCCAGGACCCTGGGCTGGGAATGGGACTTCCGCCTGCGCTACAATGTCCTGGATCAGCTCACCCTCTCGGCCTCTGCAGCCTTCTTCACGGCAGGAAAAGCCTCCAATCCCGGCCGTGGACAGTCAAAGAAGCTTTCCTTCGAGGCCTCGGGCCGGTTTTAAGGGCGGCTTTCCCAGGCCCTTGACTGAATATTGTTTTAGATATATAATTAGACATATGAACAAGATCATAGCCATCAGCCAGCTCCAGACCCAGGCCAAGACTTACGTGGACCAGGTCAGGGAGACGGATGAGCCGATCGTCATCACGCAGCGCGGCCACCCTGCCGCCGTCCTGGTCAGCTATGAGGATTTCGAGGGCCTCCTGGCTACCCGGGATGAAATGTCCTATGCCGATTGGAGGAAACGCCTGGCGCGCGCCGAGAAAGAGGCTGGCGAAGGAAAGGGCCTAGCGCTCGAGTCCTACCTGAAAACCCGCAAGGCCAAAAGTTGAAAGTCGTCCTCCTTCCACAGGCCCAAGAAGACCTTGACGCGATCGCCGAGCCCTTGTTCTCCAAGGTCGTCAAACGCCTTCAAGCCCTGCGCCGTTACCCTGCGCTGGGTGCCGCCATGTCCGGCCCTTTCTCCGGATACCGCAGCACCCTTGTCAATTTCTACAGGATCATCTACAAGCAACCCACCCAGGACACGATCCTCATAGCCTATATCCGCCACTGCCGCCGCGATCTCTCTTAGCCGCGGCTTCGCCCAAGGTTATCCCCACCGCCATCCACCGCGCATTGTCTTTAGTCTGTCATATACTTTCTATTTAAGATTTATATGACAACATAAATGACTTATAATACAGTTATTAAGTTTATATATTGATATTAACACGCTATCCACAACAAATTGACATAACATGAATTAAATGCCAAAATAATGCCAATGGAAAGCGGCGCGCAGCACCGGGTCAGGCTAAAGCTCCCGGATGGAAGCGAATTCGAAGCCGAAGGCTCGGCGGAATTCATCCGAGAGGAACGGCAGACCTTCCTGTCCAGCCTCTGGCCTGGCGCACAGCCACTCCCTTTTGAAAAACCGCTTGCGGAGCCACAGATAGCCTGGGAAACCATCACCGAGCGCAAAGGACGGACCATACAGCTTCGCGCAAAGCTCCCAAGCGACAAGTCCCAAAAGGACGCCTGCCTTGTGCTCTTGGCAGCTTCCCACAAGCTCTTAAACCAGCCGAAACCAACAGCAGCCCAGCTCGCAAAATGGCTGAGAATCTCAGGCTATCCAATACAAAGGATGGACCGGGCTCTCCAGGACGCGGTCAGCCAGGGTGAGATCCTGGCTTCAGGCTCGCGCAGGGCCCGCTGCTACGAGCTCACGGCCCCTGGAAGGCTCAAGGCTTTCCTTTTAGCCGAGCAACTGACAGCAGCCATCGCTGGAAAGCCCTAAAATCAAGGGCTTCCAAGACGCGCTGAGACAAAACTGAGGCGATCCACAGAGCGTTCCCAGGCAATGAATCCGCATTCTACGGGGGATTCCAGTTTACTTATGATAATTATTATTATGTTTCATAAAACTACAAGCTACTCGTAATTTCTGGCTTAGAATCAGCCTTAGAATTCATTAAATCCACGTGCTATCATGATGCTTTTTAAAATAAAACCGGAGGGTTTCTTAAGCTTTCAAAATCAGCACTCTCGTCAGATGGGCCTGCCCAGCAAAATTCGGCGGGAATCAACCCAGGACCGGCTCAGGATCCAAAAAAGTTGCCGACTTTTAGGAGTTCCAGGAAAGCGGATTGCGGCGCGAAAAAAACAAGGGAAGGACAGCCTGCCGGCTTCTCCCAGCGCCTGGCGGAAAATTAGCAGACAGGCAGGAAAAGGCGGAAAGTTGCCAAGAAAGCGCGAAGATAGGCAGCCCGGCTAAAAAACCTGCAAAGGCCAGGACGAAACCATGAGCGGAAAAAGGACGGAGAGGAAGCCCGCGGGAGGCTCCTGCAAAAAGACCAGCTAGGCTATCAGGGGTTCAGAGCCCAGCGCAGAAGACCGGAGAAGCGGGTGAAAGGATCTTGAAAAAACACCATGGGCTTGCCTTCATGGTCTTTTCGCCAGAGCCAGCTATAACGTGGAGAGTTTTAGGACCCTCGCCGAAGTTCATGGATATCGGGTCTCAGCTTCCCAGGCAAAAATACGCCCAGACCCATCAGGACATACCCTCCCAGGATCATGAAAGGAGCCGTTTGGCAGGCCCAATTTCTGCCTTCGGGATCGCCGAAGCAAAGGACTCCAAGTCCCAGGAGAAACAGGGCGATTCCGGACCGGATGATTGTCTTCCCGTTGGGGGATATCGCTTCAATTGGCTGCCCAGAGCTTCGGAACTCTTTTTTCATGGCCCCTCGGGAAAAGGGCTTAATTCGCAGAAAAATTCCCTTGCAAGGTAACGCTTTAATGGTCCCCGGAAGGCCAGGCGCAGATACCAGCGCTTCCAGGGCGGGGCCGGCTTTAATGGAAAATTCTCGGGCAAAGGGTTTCCGTAGAGCTCCAGCAGGGCATATTTATCGTTCGGCCTGGGCTCGATCTCGGCCTTCCAGCCGATCCTTTGGAAGAACTCGCTGAGGCCCTTCCCATCGTGTTCGTTGACGTGCAAAACGCGGTCTTCCGAGGAGCGGGGCTGGGCAGGCTCCTTGAGTCCGAGAAGCCGCGCCAGGAGCCTGTGCAGCCAGTAGGTCCGATTCTTGTAGTAATCCCGGTTCGCGCAGGTGTTGGCCAGGACAGAGCCTCCGGGCTTGAGCACCCTCTTGAACTCCCTGAAGCAGGCTTCCAGCTCCCAATCGTGGAGGTGGTCCAGGACCCCCAGGAAGAAGACGAGGTCGAAGGAGCGGTCCCGAAATGGCAGGCTCTTGGCGTCCGAGCGCGCCACGGTCCCCTGCGAATCCCTGGAGGCGATCCTCAAGGCCGCCTCGGAGAAGTCCACGCCGACCGCGAAGGCCCCCCTTTCCTTGGCCTGATAGAGAAGCTCGCCCCTCCCGCAGCCGACCTCGAGCACCCTCATGCCGGGAAAAATCCCGGCGCGCCGCAGGGCGTAGGCTTGGAGGGGCCTTGCGACCATCGGCCCGTAGAGGCGGAAGAATTCGATTCCCCCGCAGCTCCCAAGGTAGTACTCCTCGGTGTAGCGCTCCGGGGAAACCGGCTCAAAGCTCATGGCGAGTGAGGTCCCGCAGGGTCTCCCTCCTCCTGATCAGGCGGGCCCTGCGGCCCTCCACCAGGACCTCCGCGGCCCTGGGCCTGGAGTTGTACTGAGAGCTCATCGAGAACCCGTAGGCCCCGGCCTTGAGGAGAGCCAGAAGCTCCCCGGCGGCCTGGCGCGGCAGGCTCCTCCCCCGGGCCAGGTAGTCCCCTGACTCGCAGACCGGGCCCACCACGTCCACGGTCTCGCGGCCGCCCCGCAAGCGCGCGGGCCAGACCGGGTGGTAGGCGTCGTAGAGGGAGGGCCTGGCCAGGTCGTTCATGGCCGCGTCCACGATCAGGAAACTCCTGCTGGAGGTCCGCTTGCGGTAAAGGACGCGGGTGAGCAGCACCCCCGAGTCCGCTGCGAGATACCGCCCGGGCTCCACCACGAGCCTTGCCCTGGGCCACGGCGCAAGGGCCCGGGTGAGGGTCTCAGCGAAGGCGGCCAGGTCCAGCCCGGGCTCCCCGCCGTAGGAGATCCCGAGCCCCCCCCCGAAGTCTATGAGCTCCAGGGCGATCCCCATCCCTTCCAAGTCATGGACCAGTCCCGCGACCCGGCGCGCGGCCTGAGCGTATGGCGCAATTTCCCTGATCTGCGAGCCTATGTGGCACTGCAGGCCCCGGACCCTGAGCCAGGGGCTCGAAGCGGCCCTCCGGAAGAGGGCCAGGGCCTCCTCCCTCTCCACCCCGAACTTGTTCTCCGAGAGCCCGGTCGTGATGTGGGGGTGGGTCCGGGGGTCCACGTCGGGGTTGAGCCTGACCGACATCGCCGCCCGGCGCCCCAGGCTCCGGGCGACCTTCATGAGGAGTTCCATTTCCTCTCTTGACTCGAGGTTGATAGTCAAGATGTTCTTCCTGACGGCCAGGGCCAGCTCCTCCCGGGTCTTGCCCACCCCCGAGAAGACGATCCCCCGGGGCTTAAATCCCGCCTCCAGGGCGCGCAGGAGCTCGCCCCCCGAGACCACCTCGGCCCCTGCCCCGGCCTTGGCCAGGACGCGGCAGAGGGAGCGGTTGGAGTTGGCCTTGAGGGCATAGCAGATGAGGGCCTCCCGGAGATTGAAGGCCAAGCGCAGGGCATGGTAGCGCTCCAGCAGGCAGGTCCTGGAATAGGCGTAAAGGGGGGTCCCGAAACGGCGGGCCAGAGCCTCGACCGGAATTCCATCGATCCAGAGCCTGCCCTTGCGGTATTTCAGCATGCTCAAAAGAGCTGCCCCAGGTAGACGTAGAAAATCCCGCCGTCCTGCGTGGTGCGGCGGGCGTAGTCCATCGAAATCACCAGCGGAAACTCCTGCAGGATGAAGGTGTAGATGCTCAGGCCCAGGCCCACGGAATGGCGGAGATCGCGCCAGCGGGCCCTGGAGAGCTCCCCGTCGGAATTCCAGGCGTAGCCCAGGTCCGTGAAGATCCTACCAAATACGGTCTTGAAGTAGAAATCGGGGAAGAGGTACCACATGTAGTAGTTGATGTCTCTCAAGACCGGGAAGCGCCATTCGGAGTTGAGGACCGCCAGCCGGTCCCCGAAGTCCTGCTTGGTGCTGCGGCCGTAGCCGCGCACCCCTCCCAGGCCTCCCAGGATCAGTTGGGGCTTGTCCGGCCCCAGGCTGCGCAGGGCCGCGGCCCGGAAGGCGAGCGCGCTCTGGCTTCCGGTCGGCAGGAACTGGTGGGCCTCGGCTCCGGCAGAGGCGAAGCGGCGGCTCCCCCCCAGGACCTCGGCCGCCTGGGAAAAGGAAAGGGCCAGGCGGTTGCCCGAGGTGGCCACCAGGTAGCGCCCGCGCACGGTGTCGCGCACGAGGGAGGCGGAGGCCAGGCGCCCCTCCCGGTCCTCCCTGGCGCCGGCGGTCAGGTCCCTGATGCGCTCGCTGTCCGAGCGCACGAAGGCCTGGAGGCTGTGGAAGCGGTCCAGGGGGTAGCTCAGGCCCGCGAACTGGGTGTGGAGGGAGTCGCGCAGGACGTGGCCTGTGTCCAAGTCAATGAAGTCCCGCCGGCCTATCCCATCCACCCCGGCCACGAGCTGGGGACGAAAGCGCCCGTAGTTGTAGCGGGCCACGTAGTCGAAGCTCTGGCCGGACTGGAAGTTCACGAAGGCGAGGTTCTGGTGGTTGCCCAAAAGGTCCGAGCCCTGCCAGTAGGTGGTCACAAAGAGCCCCCCGGGCGAGGAGTAGAAGAAGGCCGGGATGAAGAGGTCGGTCGAGTAGCGGAAACGGGTGGGCCCCTCCGGGCCCAGGGAGACCGGAGCGGTCGAGACCAGCACGGGCGGGGAAGGCTCCGGGGTCCCGGGCGAAAGGGAGGCCGGCTCCGAGAGAAAGTCCGCCCTCGGACCCTTGTAGATGTGGACGCTGCCCCTCCTGAGCGCGGCGAAGGCTATCTCATCCCCGGCGTAGGCCGGGGTGAAGCAGCCTCCGAGGGAGCGGGTGAGCTTGACGGCGCGGCCGCTCTCCAGCTCCAGCTCGGCCACCTCCGAGAATCCCCCCCTCTCCAGGACGAAGAGGACCCGCCTGCCGTCGGGGGAAACGACGGGATCCCGCGCCTCCCCCCCCAGGTCCTCAAGGCGCGTCGTCCTCCTGTCCTTCAAGTCAAGGCGGGTCAGGCGCCTCTCCACCCCCCCCGGGCCCGAGACCTCGGCCGAGTAGATCAGGGAGGAGCCGTCCGGGGAGAAGGCTGGCATCTCGTCGTCCTCCGGGTCCTCGGTCAGGCGCTCAAGGCTCCCGCTCTCAAGGTCGTAGAGATAAAGGTCCGAGAAGGAGTCCCTCAGCCCGGAGAAGGCGATCCTGCGCCCGTCCGGGGAGAACCTGGGCTGGGAAAGGCTGGCCAGGGGCATCCGGAAGCGCCGAAGCCTGCCTTTCCTGAGGTCGTAGAGGAAAAGGAAGTCCCTGTGGTTCTTGGTCCCGGCGAAGGCGAGCCTGGAGCCGTCCGGGGAGATGTCCAGGACCCTCGAGAGATTGGCGAAATGCCCCATCGGGAGGCTCTCCACGCGGAGCAGGCTTATGCCCAGGCTCCTGGACCTTCCGCTCCTCAAGTCCATCTCCCGGACCTCGGCCGGAAAGCCGCCCGCGGTGCTCACGTAGTACATCCTCTTGAGGTCAGGGGAGAAGACCGGCGAGGAGTTGAACTGGGGGAGAGCCTCCCTGGCGCGGGTGAGGCTCCCCCCGTAGGCCTCCGGCTCCCTCAAGGCCTGCTCCCGCGCGATTCTCCCGTACTTGGTCTCGAGATGCTCCCGGACCTTGCGGTCGAACTCAAAGGAGTCCAGGCCTACGAGCTCGCTCAGGACCTGGCTCGTCTCGAAGCGCGTCTCGAAGAGCCTGAGCATGTCCCCCACCTTCCGGGAGCCGAACTGGCCGGACAAAAACTCCATCGCCGCAGCCCCCTGCTTGTAGGCGAGGACGACTTGGTGGGGCTTCAAGTGCCCGAAGTGCTCCAGGCGGGTCAGGGGCAGGAGCCCTCCCGAGGTCGCGGCGTCGCGGATCGTGATCTCCTCCAGGGCGGATTCGATCCCGCGGGTGAGATGGCCGGCCATCCCCTCCATCATCCAGAGGGGATAGACGATGGACTTAAGTATCCGCCCCGACTTCCAGAAGCCCGAGATCAGGACGTGGAACTGGAGGATGTGGACGAACTCGTGGGTGATCACCTCCTCCAGCCACTGACTGCTCCCGTCGTTGTAGACCATGAAGCGGTCCTTGAAAGGCTCGGTGACCCCGCCCACCCCTTCCCCCACCCGGGCGATGTTTGACTGCGCGAAATCGTTGGGGCTGGCATAAAGGAAGAAGGGGCGACGCTCCCAGCGGAAGCTCCCCTTGGACTTCTCGGGAGCCCAGGACGGGGCCTCGGTCAGGATCCCCAACTCTGCTGTCAGGCGCCGGAAGGCCTTCTCCAATATCTCGGCCGCCTCCGGGACCCTGGCCCTGGAGTCCTCGTAGTAGTAGATGTCGAAGTGCTCGCTGGA
This sequence comes from uncultured Elusimicrobia bacterium, assembly GCA_964388045.1. GTDB lineage: Bacteria > Elusimicrobiota > Elusimicrobia > UBA1565 > UBA9628 > CAYLZQ01. The sequence goes on from CAYLZQ010000002.1 coordinate 13,080, forward strand.
GCGGAGCTTCCATTCAAAGTCCCGGATCACCACGTGATTGGCGCCATCCTGGGCCAGGGAGGCCCGCGCCGCAGCCGCCAGGAGCGCCGCCCAGGCGAAAAGGCGGATCCTTCTCACGTTCTGGTTCTGGGCTGTTTCTTGGGAGGGAAGCGCCGGTTGAGCTCCCGGAGGGCGGCGAGGGCCTTGGGGTCTCCGGGCGCCAAGGCCAGGACCTTCTCCCAGGAGGCCTTGGCCTGCCGGGGCTGGCTCAGCTTCTGGTAGGTCAGCGCCAGGGCGGCGTGGATCTTCTCGGGGGGGATGCCGGCTGAGGCTCCCTCCTCCGGAAGGCTCTTCTGGAGGTGCTCAAGGGCCGCGGGGAACTCGCCCCGCTCGTAGTAGATCTGGCCGATGTAGAACTCCGCGCGCCGGGCCTGCTTGGGGCCCATGGCCTTGAGCTGACTGAAGGATTCCAGGGCGCGCTCCGCGGCCTTGGCCCCCCAGAGGGAAAGCCCCAGGTTCTCCTCGATCAGGCTGTCCTCCGGGAAATGGTACTTGAGCCTCTCGTAGTGGCTGACCGCCTCGGCGAACTGCCCCTGCTGGTAGAGAAGCTTGGCGGCCAGGAGCCTGACCTCCTTGTCGTCCGGATGGTGACGAAGGAAGCGCCTGTATTCCTCGAGGGCGAAGGGGTAGAGCCCCGCCTCCTGGTACATGGTCCCCAGGCAGTAGAAGATCCGCGCGTCCAGCGCCCCCAGCTCCCGGGCCTCCTCGAGCTCGTTGATCGCCTCCGGGTAGTACTCCCGCCCCTTCTCGAAGTGCAGTATCCCCAGCTCGAGGAGGGCGCCCAGGTCCTGAGGGTCCGCCTTGAGGCGCTCCTGGGCCGCGGCGATCGCGGCCTCCAGGCGGGGGGCCGGAGGAAACTGGATCCTGGGCTTTCGGTCGGAGCCGTTCCCGCCCCGGAGGAGCCACGCCCCCCCCAGCAAGAGGGCGGCTGCCGCCAGGGAGAGCAAGACGGCGCGGGAGCGGAGCCGGAGCAGTCCTCTCGACGAATCTTTCATGACTGACGCCTTAAATACCGTTGAACGACTCTTTCATAGCAGACACAGTTTCCATAAGGTGGTGCGACGGCAAAAAATTCGCAGCATGCGCCAACAAGGAAATCCGCTGCGAATTTCTTGCCGCGCATGCTAGCCCTCCGGGGTCTCGGGCGAGAGGAGCTGCCCAAGGGTCAGGGGTTTGGGGGGCTTGAGGTATTCCATGGCCTTCTTGCGGTCCCGGATCTCGTTGAACTTGGCTATGGAAACCAGGATCTCGAAGGTCTCCTGGCTCACGCCCAGGACGACGGCGCTCACCGCCTCCCCCGGCTTGGCCGCGGCCTCAGGGTCGCACTCGGTGGGGACGCAGAGGGCGGTCCGCTTGTCGTCGAGGATGATCCTCACCCCCGCCGGCCCCGCCTCGGAGACCCGTCCCCGGACGACCGACTTGGGCGGATACTTCCGGCGCAGGGCCTCGGCGGGGTTCGCGCTCAACTGCTTGATGCCTAGGAGGAGCTGCTCCTCCTTCTCGGGCTTGGAGAGGATCTTGACCCTCACCTTGGAGCCGCGCTCCTGGGTCGGGGGCTTGGGAGTTCCCCAGGCGAGGTCCGAGGCCCGCACGAACCCCTCGAGGCCTCCGATGTCCACGACCAGCCCCGCCGGGCCCGCGCTCGCCACCCGCCCGATCCGGATCTCCCCGGCGCGCAGCTCGGAGAGGAGCTTGGCCTTCCTCTTGGCCGCCTCCTCCTGAAGAACGGCCTTGCGGGAGAGGACGATCTGCCTCTTGGCCTCGTTGAGCTCGATGATGGTGCAGCGAACGCCGGTACCGACCATCCGCTCCGGCTGGCGCACGGGCCGCAGGTCCGCCAGGGAGGCCGGCAGGAATCCGCTCACCCCGCCCACGTCCACGAGGAAACCCCCCTTGATGGCCGACTGGACCTGGCCCCGCACCCGGGCCTTCTCCCCGAAGGCCTTGAGGGCCGCCTGCCAGCCCAGCTCCGCCCTGGCGCGCTGGGTGGAGAGGAGGGTGCCGCCCTCCCGGCTCCGGACGAGCATCACGGGGACGCGCTGGCCGGGGGCGGGGGCCTGGGCCTGGGAAAACTCCCCCAGGGGAACCACGCCCTCGCGCTTCTCTCCGATGTCCACCAGGACCTGATCCTTCGTGACCTGGATCACCTTGACCCAGGCCACCTCCCTCTGGGCCAGCTTCTGCCCGACGGCCGCCTGCTGGGCGAGCAGGGTCTCCATGCTCTCCCCAGGGTTGGTCTCATGGGAGGCGCCTGGGGCGGCCTCTCCTTCCTGCCTCTCTGCGTCCTCGTGCAAGATCTCCATGTCTGGATCCCCCGTCATTATGATCTCATAAAGCGAACACCCGCTCCATCACTCTCTGCGCGAAAGCCAGGCACTGCTCGCGGTCCCTCGCGTCTCCCGCGAAGGAGAGCCCGGCCCCGAAGCGCACCTCGAGGGGCCTGCCCCAGGGGAAGGCGCCCGTGTTGAGGATGCGGGCCGGCACGACCACGGCGCCGCCGAGCCCGGCCAGGAATCCCACCCCCGCCCTCGGCCTTCCGGGAAGGCCGGTCCTCGAACGGGTCCCCTCGGGGAAGAGGGCCAGGCACCCGCCCCCGCGCAGGATCTCGAGGGCCGCGCGCATCGCGACCACGTCCCCCCTGCGGTCCAAGGGGACGGACCCGGACCTCGCGAGATACCACCCCAGGACCGGAACCCTGAAGAGCTCGGCCTTCCCCAAAAACCGCACGTAGCGCCTGGGGCTGGCCGCCAGAGCGAGCAGCGGCCCGTCCAGGAGGGAGACGTGATTGCCGGCCAGGATGACCGGCCCCCCCGCGGGCAAATGCTCCAGGCCCGACACGCGAAGCCCCCATCCCCACCTGGCCAAGCGCACCAGGATCCAGTTGGGCAGGCGCCGCAAGAGGGGCGCCTGATCCCAGTCTCCCGGCCGCTCATCGGGCATTCTTGGACCGGATGATCCTGAGGATCCTGCGGGCCACCTCGCGGAGGGTCATGCGGGTCGAATCAATGAGGATCGCGTCCCTCGCCCGGGCCAGGGGGTTGATCCTGCGCTTGAGGTCGTTCAAGTCCCTGGCGAGGATCGCCTCCCTGATCTTCCCGTAGTCGGCCTTCTGCCCGGAGGCCTTGAGCTGCCGGCAGCGGCGCCTGGCCCTTTCCTCGATCGAGGCGTCAAGGTAAATCTTGAAGTCGGCGTCTGGAAGGACATGGGTGGTGATGTCTCGCCCCTCCATGACGATCCCCCCGCGGCGCCCGAGCCGGCGCTGGAGGCGGCAGAGGAAGCTCCGCACCCCGGGATTGGCCGCGACGATCGAGGAGCCCTCGCTGACCCGCTCATCGCGGATCCGAACCGTCACCCCCTGGCCGTCGATGACGGTCTTGAGGGTCCCCTCCTCGGTCGGGCGGAACTCCCAGCGCAGGCGCTTGGCCAGGGCCAGGACCGCCTCCTGGTCGCCCAGGTCCAGGCCTTCCGCGAGGGCCTTCCAGGTCAGGGCCCGGTACATCTCGCCCGTGTTGATGAAGTGGTAGCCCAGGCGCCTGGCCACGAGGCTTCCGACCGTGGACTTGCCGACGCCGGCCGGGCCGTCCATCGCGATGGCCCACTTCCTGCCTTTCCTCAAACCGGGACTCCCAGTGCCTGCCTGAGGGCGGAAAGCAGGGCCCTGTTCTCAGGGGGGCTGCCGACCGTGATCCGGACATGCCGGGGCAGGCCGTACTCGTCGAGGGGGCGGATGATGACCCCGCTCCTCAGCAGGGCCTTGAAGAGCTCGCGCCCCGGGATCGGAGAGCGCGCGAAGAGGAAGTTGGCCGCGGAGTCCGAGACCGAGAAGCCCAGCTCGCGCAGGGAGGAGGCCAGGGCCTCCCGGGACTTGAGGACCAAGGAGACGCTCCGGCGCACGAAGGCCGCGTCCCTCAAGGCCTCCAGGCAGGCCCCCTGGGCCGGCAGGCTCACGTTGAAGGGCATGCGGATGCGGTCAAGCCAGCTCACCACCTCGGGATCGGCCAAGGCGTAGCCGACGCGCAGGCCGGCGAGGCCGTAGGCCTTCGAGAAGGTCCGCAGGACCACCAGATTCCCGTGCTCGCGCGAGAGATCCGGGACGCTGCGGGGATAATCGTCGCGCTCCACGGCGTAGTGGAAATAGGCCTCGTCAAGGACCACCAGCGTGGATGAAGGAACGACCCTCAGAAGGGCTCGGACTTCCTCCGCGCCGTTGTAGGTCCCCGTGGGATTGTTCGGATTGGCCACGAAGAGGAGCTTGGTGCGGGGGCTGGCGGCCCTGGCCATGGTGGCCAGGTCGTAGGTCCAGTCCACCATGGGGATCTCGATCGTCCGCGCCCCCATCAGGAGGGCCTGCTGCTTGAAGCGGATGAAGCCGTACTGGGAGAGGACCACCTCGTCCTCGGGCTCCAGGAAGGCCTCGCAGAGAAGCCTGATGAGCTCGTCGGAGCCGTTGCCCACGATGACCCCCTCGGGGCTCGTCCTGTGGAACCTGGCGAGGGCCCCCCTGAGCTCGGGGCTGGCTCCCTCCGGGTAGCGGGCGCAGAGCCTCTCGGAGCGGCGAAAGGCGGCCATGGCCTTCGGGGAGGAGCCGAGGGGATTCTCGTTGGAGGCGAGCTTGACCACGTCCTTGAGGCCCAGCTCGCGCTGGACCGAGGCGATGGATTTGCCCGGGGCGTAGGGGGTCACCTCGCGCAGGCAGCTCCGCGGCGGGGTGTTTAAGGCCATGGTCAGGGCAAGGCCAGGAAGGCCATCATGCGGCTGTCTTGCTTCTCGCGGCGAAAGGAGAAGAAGCGCTCCCCCTGGCAGGAGGTGCAGGCGGGGCTGGCCTCGAAGGCCTCCTCCCGGACCCCGGCTTCCACGAGCTGGGCCTTGACCTGAGCGGTCAGGTCGAGGAAGAGCTCCCCGCCGCGGCGCGCCAGGCTCCGGGGCTCGAACCTCGTCGCCGTCTCCGGGCCCACGCGGTAGCAGCAGCTCCCGATGTGGGGGCCGAGGGAGGCCTCAAGCTCGCCGGGCTTGAGCCCATAGCGCCTTACAAGGGCCGCCACGGCCTGCCGAGGCATCCCGAGAGAGCCCCTCCAGCCGACATGGAAGAGCCCGGCGGCTCTGCCTCCCGCGCTCCAAAGGAAGAGGGGCGCGCAGTCGGCCACGAAGACGCCCAGGACCGGCCCGGAGAGGTCCGTGATCAGCCCATCCCCCTCCGGGACCGGCTCGGGCCGCGAATCCCGGCCCACGGGGACGATCCCTGTGGAGTGGACCTGCTTGAGGAAAAAGGCGCTGCGACCCCCTAGCCCCGCCTGGTCAAGCGCGGCCGCCCGCGCGGCCGCGGACTTCATGTCCCCCAAGGCCCGAGTCGTCACCCCGGCGAGAAGCCCGGCGGCGGCGAACCTCTCGTCGCGAAAGAAGTCCCGCCCAGGGACCCAGGAGGACGCCATACGCACGTTAGACCCTGACATCGGCCTCCTGGCCGGCTTTGGCCTTCTGCCTCATGGGGGTCTGGCGCAGGGGGCGGACCCACTTCGTGAAACTGGAGGGCTTGAGGGAATACTCATGGACCAGGCGCACGACCTCGGAGATCGGGCGGAAGCTCTCCCAGTCCAGGCGCAGGATCCGCACCCCGGCCTGCTCCATCTCCGCGATGAACTGCTCGTAGTTGGCCTTGAGGGCCTTCAGGTAGGCCAGGTCGATTTTCTGCTCTATCGTCCTCCCGCGGGCGTGGATGCGCTCGATGGCCGTCTCAGGGGAGCAGTCGAGGTAGATGAGCAGTTGAGGGAACACCAGCTCCCTAAGCACCATGTTGTCAAAAAGGTCGAGGTAGGTGTTATAATCAAGGTCGGTGATGATCTTCTCCGGATGGGCGTTGAGCATCCGGGCGAAGATCGTGTCCTCCCAGATCGTCCTGTCCTGCACGACCCCGCGGATCTTGCCCAGGCTGATGCGGGTCACGAACTCCCGGTGCTGGCGGAAGCGGTGGTTCAAAAGCCAGACCTGCATCATGGTCCCATAGCCCTTCATGTCCTTGTAGAAGCTCTCAAGGTAGGGGTTGCCGTCCACCTCCTCCAGGATGGGCTCGAAGTTGAGCGCCCGGGCCAAGTCCGTCGTCAGGGTGGACTTCCCGACCCCGATCGTCCCCGCGATGCCTATGTAGCCTTCCGCGAACATAAGACGGCCTCCAGTCGCGCCGGTGCGCCGGCACAGGCGCAAGAATCACGAACGACAACGAAAAACGGCGACGCCTGCGGCTGAACTTCGTTCAGCCGCTTTTTATCTCCTGCTCGATCCCCCGCAAGGCCAGCTTCACGTCGTCGGGGCTTGTGGCCGCCTCCAGGATGTCGGCCTCGCTGACGAGGCCGTCCTTGAAGAGCTTGACCAGGGACTGGTTGAAGGTCTGCATCCCGTAGAACTGCCCCTTGGCGCAGGCCTGCGTGATCTCGGCCGACTTGTTCTCCTCGATCAGCTTGCGGACGTGGGCGGTCACGATCAGTATCTCGACCGCCGGCGCCCGCCCCCCCTTGAGGCAGGCAAGCAGCCTCTGGCTGATGACGGCCTTCAAGCTCTCCGCGAGCTGGATGCGGATCAAGGCCTGCTGGTGGGGGGGGTAGAGGTCTATGATCCTGGAGATGGTCTGGATCGCGTCGATCGTGTGCAGGGTCCCGAAGACCAGGTGCCCGGTCTGCGCCGCGGTCAGGGCCGCCGAGGTGGTTTCCAGGTCCCTCATCTCCCCGACCAGGATCACGTCCGGGTCCTGGCGCATCGCCATCCTGAGGGCCTCGGCGTAGGAGCCGGTGTCCTCCCCGATCTCGCGCTGGCTGACGATGGCCCTCTTGTCCTTGTGGACGAACTCGATGGGGTCCTCGACCGTGATGATGTGCTCCGGGCGGGTCTCGTTGATGTAGTCCACCATGGCGGCCAGGGTCGAGGACTTGCCCGAGCCCGTGCTCCCGGTGACCAGGATCAGGCCCCGGCTGTTGTCGGCGATCTTTCTCATCGTCGCCACCGGCAGGCGCAACTCCTCGACGGTCGGGATGCGGGTCGCGATGTAGCGGATCGCGACCGAGAGCCTCTGCCTCTGCCTGAAGGCGTTGACCCTGAAGCGCGCCACCTCCCCCGCCTGGAAGGAGAAGTCGCACTCCCCCTTGGCCTCGAATATCTTCTTGGCCCGCGGGGTCATGACGGCCGAGAGCATGGCCTCCACGTCGGCCTGGCCCAGGATCTCCGGGGAGGCGGGCTCGAGCTCCCCGTCCACGCGGATGTAGGCCGGTCCCCCGGCCCGGATGTGGAGGTCGCTGCCCTTCTTGTTGACGAGAGTCTGGAGAAGTCCTTGAAGGTCCATTGTTGCGGAGCTCCTCTACTTCAATTTCCTGACTTTAAGCCTCATGAAGGCGGGCTTAAGCCAGTCCTCCGGGAGGCTGCTCCCCGGGGCCTCGCCCTCCTGGGCGAAGTCCCTCGCCGGGCGCTGGGCCAGGGAGCGCACCCCCGAGCGCGCCAGGTTCCGGTGCCCGCGCCGGGTCGGGAATCCAGTCGCGATCACGGTGATCCGGATGGCCTCCCCCAGGCTCTCGTCGTAGGCCTTCCCCAGCTTGATCCTGGCGTCCTGGCTCGCCGCCCCGGCGATGAGCTCCATCGCCTCCTGGATCTCGGAAAGCTTGAGGCTCGCCTTCCTCCCGGTGATGTTGACGATCAGGCCCTTGGCCCCGTCCATGACCACGTTCTCCAGGAGGGGGGACTGGACCGCGGCCTTGGCCGCCTTGATCGCCCGCCCCGGCCCCGACTCCTCGCCCATCCCGATCAAGGCCTCTCCGGCGTCCTTCATGACGGCGCGGATGTCGTTCAAATCCATGTTGATCACGCCCGGGGTCGTGATCACGTCCGAGATGGACTGGATGGCCTTGCGGAGGACGTCGTCGGCCAGGCGGAAGGCCGCCTCGGTGGTCGTGTCGGTGTCCGTGATGTCGAGGAGCCTCTGGTTGGGGATCACCAGCAGGGTGTCCACGCCCTTGCGCATCTCCTGGATGCCCTGCTCCGCGATCGTGGCGCGGTTCAACTTCTCGAAGTCGAAGGGCCTGGTCACGACCCCGATCGTGAGGGCCTCCGACTCCCTGGCGATCCTGGCCACGATGGGCGCCCCTCCGGTCCCGGTTCCCCCTCCCATGCCCGCGGTGATGAAGACCAGGTCCGCCCCGGCCAGGACCTCGCGGATATGCCCCTCGGACTCCAGGGCGGCCAGGCGCCCCTTGGCGGCGTCTCCCCCCACCCCCAGGCCACGGGTCAGGGCCTCCCCGAGCTGGATGCGGACCGAGGCCTCGCTGCGCCTCAAGTCCTGGGCGTCCGAGTTGGCCGCGACGAGTTCCACCCCCTGGATCCCGGCCTCCGCCATCCGGTTGATGGCGTTGCCCCCGGCCCCGCCGACCCCGATCACCTTGATGACCGCGCGAGACTCCTTGAAGTCCTCGGTGACTTGGACTTTCACTTGTCGCGCCCTCGCCCTGCGCGCGGCAGCGCGCGTACTGGCGCCCATAAGGAGTTGAGTGGGGCGCCACG
>CAYLZQ010000003.1:0-18786 GCA_964388045.1 uncultured Elusimicrobia bacterium
CGCGCCGGGCGAAGTCCTCGTAGGCGAACATCCTGCCGTTTGAGAGCAGGCGGATGAGGTTCCCTGGGAACTCGGTGCGGATCAAGGCAAGGATCCTGAGGAAGTCGGGATGGAGGGTGGGCTCCCCCCCGGTCAGGTTGAAGTAGTCGCGCACCTCGTCGAACTTGACGAAGGTGCGCAGGCCCTGCTTGTAGTCGTGAAGCTTCTTCTCGATCTCCTCGAAGGTGTATTTGTCGGTCGTGCTCCGGAAGCCCTCGACGGGATTTGAGCAGAAGACGCAGCCGATGTTGCACTGCGGCCAGATGGGAAAATCAGGCACGGGGCGCAACCCCTACGGGGACCAGCTCCTGGTCCCCGTATTGCCGCAAATACTCCTTCCAGACCCCCTCGCAGCGCTCGTAGAGGCGGCAGCCCCGGCAGCGCTCGGTCTTGGCCCTGGCCGCGAGCCTCCGGCTTGCCCCCACGTCCTCGTTGACGAAGTCCGGGGCCCAGTGCCGGGTGTGGAAGAGCTCGACCTCCCGAAGCTCGCTGACCTGGTCCAGGTGATCGGGGAAGTGGCAGAGGGGCACGTAGCGTACGCACCAGTCCCGGGTGCCCCAGCGGCGGCCGAGCTCCAGGGTCTCCCGCAGGTAGGGGGCCGCCTCCGAGATCCTGGGGACCAGGCCCCGGAAGTTGGTGTAGGCCCCGCCGTAGGTGGGGTCCACGAAAATGAACTCGGCGTGGTGGATGTCCAGGCTTGCAAGGAGGAGGCCGATCTCGGGCATGCGCCTCATGTTCTGCTTCACCACGGTGCAGTTGGCGAAGACCCTCGTAAACCCAAGGCCCCGGACGTTGGCGATGCCCTTGAGGAGCTCCGCAAAGGACCCCGGAGCGAAGGTCAGCTCGTCGTGGAGCTTGGAGTCCGGGCCGTGGATCGAGAAGATGAGGTCGGTCACCCCGGCCGCAACCGTCGCCTTCGCGAACTCCGGGTAGGAGAGCATCCTGCCGTTGGTCACGACCACGACGTCCCTAAACCCCAGGCCCTTGGCCGCACGCACGATCGCGAGGAAATCCCCGCGGATCGTGGCCTCTCCGCCGATGAGCTCCAGGTATTCGACCCCTTTGGCCCTGGCCCGGACCATCTCCGCCAGGATCTGGGGGGTGGACTTGTCCGGGAGGTCCCGCTTGTTCAAGTCGATGCAGAAGTGGCAGTGGCTGTTGCAGGAGAAGCCCGTGAAGAGCACCAGCTTCTGGATTTTGTTGTTGGCGGTCCCCCCCGGGGGGAACGCCTCTGCTCGGGGGGCCTGGTCGTTCACTGGGTATGGGCCTTAAGAGACCAAAGGTACCTGCCCTTCTGGAACCTGCGCTCCACAGCCCCCATCCGGATCAGGGTCTCGGCCGCCGTGATCACGGCGTTCTCGTCCTTGCAGTCCTTGCAGAGGGGGATGCCCTCGGCGATCCCCAGGAACTGCCGTGTGGTCAAAGGGCTCCGGACTCCCAGGACCTCAAGCACGCACTGCTCGTTGTCGGTGAGGACAGAGCGCCCCTCGTGGCTCTCGCGGCGTGCGCCGGCGTCGTAGCGATCCGGGACCTCCAGGAGGGGGCTGATCTCCCCGGTCCCGAAGACCCGGGCGTAGCTCGAGTCGAAGCCGATGCAGCGCTCGTCGTAGACGCAGCCCCGGCAGGCCTCGGTCTTGACGGTGTGGAACTGGGCCGTCATGTCGAGGTCCCGCTTCTCCCCCTTGGGGGAGACCACCATGGTGTTGAAGGCGGACCACCCCAGCATCTGCTGCTCGTAACCCGGCAGGACGCAGGGGGTGAAGTGCAGGAGGAGGGGAGGCTTGGGGAAGTTGATCCGGGTGAAGACCTCGTAGGCCTTGCGGACGTAGGGGGAGACCTCGATAAGCCTGACCCCGATAGCCTCCGCGTTCTTGGTCATGTTCCCCTCGTAGAGGGGCGCGATGATCACGAAATTGGAGAGCTCGAGCTTGAGGAGGAAAAGCTCGAAAAACTCGACCAGGTGCCTGTAGTTCCAGCGGTTGAGGACTATGTTCACCCCGATCCCGAGCCTGAGCCTCTTGAGGTTCTCGATGGCCCTCAAGCACTTGGCGAAGGCTCCCGGGACCTCGACCAGGCGGTCGTGGAGCTCGGGGGTGTGTCCATGGATCGAGAACTTGACGAAGGTGAGCCCGGCCTCGGCCAAGGTCTGGACGTAGCCCGGGTCGGCGATCCGCACCCCGTTGGTCTGGATGCGGATGTAGGTGTAGCCGATCCTGCGCGCCAAGGCGATCAGGGCCGGAAGCTCCCGGCGCACGGTCGGCTCCCCCCCCGTGAATCCCAGCCTCCGGTAGCCGTTCTTGTAGGCCAGGTACATGTGCTCGGCCGCCTTCTCGAAGGGCAGGTCGTTGGGGACTTTGCGCCAGTCGAAGTCCTGGGAGCAGAAGAGGCATTTGGCGTTGCAGTTGTAGTTGAGCAGGATGTCGAAGCACTTGGGCTCGTCGAAGGCGTCGCGGTCCACCTTCTGGCCGTCTGGGGAGGTCTTCGGGGTGGTTGTCATGGTATTCGGCCGCTTGCCTCAACCATTCCCTCTGCGAGCGGTAGCGAGCGTACTGACGCCCATAAGGAATTGCTTTGGGCGTCACGTGCGCATTTGGCCGCAATCGCTTCGGTCATGGGCAGGCCGCCCTCAGGTAGGCCTCCAGGGCCTCAAGGAACCAGTCCACCTCCTGGGGAGAGTTGTAGGCGAAGAAGGAAAGGCGCACTGTGGCTGGGATCCCCAGGCTCTGGTGGAGGAGATGGGCGCAGTGCTCCCCGACCCTCACCGCGATGAAGCGGCCCTCCAGCTCGTGGTTGAGGAAGAGGTTGAAGTCAGCGGGGGAGAAGCCCTCGTGGACCGGGTGGAAGCTGACGAGAGCCCCTTGGGCGAGCTGCTCGGGCGTTCCCAGGACCCTGATCTGGGGAAATCGCCCCAGCCCCTGGGCCGCGCGCCGCGCCAGGCCCCCGACGTGGGCTCTCAAGGCCGCGGACGGCAGGCCGGCCAGGAACCTAAGCGCCTCGGAGAGGCCCACGATCCCGGCGAGGTTTCCCACCCCGGCCTCCAAGCGCGCCGGGGCGTCGAGATAGCGGACTTCTGGCATGCCCCCGCTCCAGAGAAGGGACTGGACAGTCCCCCCGCCCACCTTGGCCGGCCTGAGGCGGTTCAAGAGATGCTCCTTCCCGTAGAGGACTCCCACCCCGAAGGGGCCTCCGATCTTGTGGCCGGAGAAGGCGGCGAAATCCAGGTTCGCCTCCTGGACGTTCTCCCTGTGGGAGGAGAGGTACTGGGCGCAGTCGGCCATGAGGAAGGCCCCACGGCGGTGGGCCATCCGGGATATCCCGGCCATGGGCTGCGCGCCCCCGTAGACGTTGGAGGCCCGGGTGACAGCGACGAGGGCGGTCCGGTCGCTGATCGCATCCTCCAGGGCCTCCAGGTCCACCCGCCCCTCCCGGCTGCGCAGGATGCGCAGCTCCGCCTCCCCCCTCTGGGCCGCCTCGTAGAAGGGAAGGAAGACCGCGTTGTGCTCCAGGTCCGTGAGGACCACCTCCCTGCGCCTGCCCTCGAACGGGAAGGCCCTGGCGAGGATGTTCACAGCCTCGGTCGTGCCCGAGGTGAAGACGACCTCGTTGGGGGAGTCGGCCCCGATGAAGTCCGCCACGCTGCGCCGCGCCTCCTGCGCCCAGGCCTCCACCTGCTGGGAGGCCAGGTGCGTCGAGCGCCTGCCCCCGCAGCCGCCCCAGCCGAGGTAGAACTCGCGCATCCTCTCGGCCACGGCCCTGGGCTTCAAGGCCGTGCAGGCGCTGTCGAGATAGACGAGCTCGCGGCCCTCGATCCGGGAAGAAAGGGCCGGGAACTCGGCCCTGATGCGGGGAAGATCCAGGGAGAGATTCCCTTCCTCCTGGGCCGCCTTCACGCCCTCCTCCCTCCTGGCTCCAGGATCGGACGGACCAGGGGCCCCTGCGTCAGGGGGCCGTAGATCTCCAGGTAGTCGCGGCGGGGGCCGGGGCAGAGCTCCCTCATGGCGCAGGCCTCGCAGTCGGCCACCTGCTGCTTCTCGGAGAGGTGCACCCCCGGCCTGGACTCGCGCATCTTGCGGTAGTCGGCGTGATGCTCCTTGTAGTCGATCACGAAGCAGACCGGGATGTGGTCCACGTCGAAGTCGATGCCGAGCTCCCGGCAGAGCCCGAAGGCGGCGTTGAGGCAGGGGGCCGCGTCCCCGAAGCGCGGCATGACCAGGCGGTTGCCCTTGGCGCGCCCCATCCCCTTGCAGTAGCTGAACTGGATCCAGGAGAAGCCGTGGAGCTCCCGATGGGCGAAGCGCACGAAGTCCCCGCAGAAGCGGTAGTTGAGCTCGCAGACGATGTAGTTGAGCCTGACCGTCGCCCCCATGGAGAGGAGCTGGCGCACTCCCCTCACCCTCCAGTCGAAGGCCCCGGGGGTCTCGGTCACCTGGAGGTCCAGCTCCGGGGTGTGGGCGGAGAAGTTGACGTTGAAGAAGTCGACCAGCCCCGAGATCAGCTTGAGCCTCTTGGGGTGGTAGCGGGCGATCATGGTCCCGTTGGTCTGGAACTCGACGAGCTTTCCCCTCCTGCGGCAGTGCAGGAGTATCTGGAGGAGCTCCGCGGGATCCTTGGCCATGGGGTCCCCGCCCGAGATTTGGACGTGGCCGGTCTTGTCGCGGTCGATCTGGTCCAGGAGAGCGGCCAGCTCGTAGTTCCCGCTGCGTCCCTGCGCGGAGCAGAAGACGCATTTGATGTTGCAGACCCCATTGATCGGCAGGTGCAGGGCCATCGGGCTAGGGCACTATGACCGAAGTCATCCCCCGATTTAAGCCCTTTCGCGCAGGGGAGTCAAGAAGAGAAGCGACCCCGCCAGGGGGTCCGGGGCAGGGGTCCCGGACTATGGGTCAAAACGAGGGGCAAGTCCCGCCAGGGCACTGGCAGCAGAGCATGAAGCCGTTGGCTCCGCTGGGACCAGAGCCGCTGAGGGTCGCGACAGAGTACTTGGAAAGGACCCCGCTCATGAAGGTCGCGTAGGTGCCTGCCCCGCAGCTCGTGGTCCCCTGGGTGTAGGCGCGCGGAGTGGCGCCGTTGCAGTTGGCTCCAAGGAAGTTGCGCGCGGTGATGACCCCGTTGACGTCCAGGGCCGTCCCGGGGGTGGTCAGCCCCACCCCGACGTTGCCGACGTTCCAGTTGTTGTTGTAGATGTGGGAGCCTATGCGAGTCCACTGGCCCGTGCTTTGCCAGGCCGAGCCGTTGTAGAACTCGATGGAGGAGTTGGTCGCGTTGTAGACGACAAGGCCTGAGGCCGGGGAGGGGACGGCGTTGCGCTGGGTCATGGTCATGCGCGGCAGGAGCAGCCCCTTGGTCGTGGAATTCACGTCCAGGATGGCGGAGGGGTCCGGGCTGGTCGTGCCGACCCCTACGCTCCCCCCGTCCCGCGCCAGATAGGTGTTTCCGGTCGTGATCATCTGGGTATAGACCCCGGAGGGCGCTGGATAGTAGGTGGTGAGGGTGACGCTCTCCGTGGCCAGCTCCCCGGCGGCCACAGCCAGGAGAAGCCCGGCCAGGCCCCAGCGGAACACAGAAGAAGTCACCCGCAGGTCGAGATGGATATGCAGGTCAGCCACTTCCCTTTCCTCTCACTCGGAAGTATAACAGGGGCCCCAGCCCCTGTCAATGCCTAGTCCCCGTCGAGAAGGGAGCGCCCGAGCGCCCCGGAGGCCTCGCGCAAAAGCCCGAGCTGGGAGCCTGGGGAGAGGGCTCCAGGCCTCAGACCGTCCCAGAGGCCTGAAAGGGCCCCAGGGCTGTCCAGGTCGCTGGAGAGGCAATCGCGCAAGCGCTTCTTGTAGCCTGCCAGGCCCGCGGCATGGGGAGCCTGGGAGCCGTAGTAGGCGGCCAGGCTCCCTGCCAGGCCCCGAAGGCTCATGAAATCCTCTTGCGCTTCCTTGAGGCTCTCCCATGAGAACTCGAGGGGACTGCGGTAATGGGTCTTGAGGCACCAGAGCCTAAGGCAGGAGCCGAAGCTCCTGGCCCTGATCTCCTCAAGACTCGGACCCTCCGCCGGGCCCCAGGGGCGAAGCCAAAAACGGACTCCGGGAGGAGGGTTCTCAGGGCCGCAGTAGATCTCGGCGATTCCTGAGGAAAGCGCCTCGCGCACCGAGCAGCCCAGGAAGGCAAGGGCTTGCCGCAGCAAGGTAAGAAAAACCGAATACCGGAATTCCCCCAGGCTCTCTGGCTTTGCGGCCGGTGAAGCCCAGAAGAGGCGCAAACCAGGCGGTGAGGAGGGCCTAAAGTCCTCAAGCCTTCCGGTCAGGGCATTGAAGAGGCGCAGGGCCATCGCGGGGCTATGATAACAAATCCCCCAGTAGCCCCAGGACGCGTGGATTATCTACAATAGGCCGATGCCGCAGGGACAACATCGCTATCCTGAGAGCCCGGTATTCTACCGGACCTTGAACCGCTCCCTGGCCAGGATCGCGCGCGGGGAGGGTTGCTGGCTTTACGACGAGGAGGGGCGCCGCTACCTGGACGCCTGCGGCGGGGCCTTCGTGGCCAACATCGGGCATGGGGTTCGGGAAGTGGCCGAGGCGATCGCGGAGCAGGCTTCCAAGGTGGCCTACGTCAACGGCACGGCCTTCACGAACTCCGCGGCCGAAGAGCTGGCCCAGGAGCTCTCCGCCTTATTCCCGCCCCTCTCCAAGGCCTACTTCCTCACCAGCGGCTCCGAGGCCGTGGAAGCGGCCTTGAAGCTCGCCCGGCAGTACTGGGTCGAGAAGGGAAGGCCTGGCAAGCACAAGGTGATCGCGCGCAGCCCGGGCTACCACGGAAACACCCTTCTCGCCCTCTCAGCCTCGGCCCGCGGGCACACCCGCAGGCTCTACGAGCCCTGGCTGGTCCCTGTCGCCATGATCCCGGCCCCCTATCCCTTCCGCTGCCCCTGCCAAGGCGCCCAGGACTGCCCGGCCTGCTCAGGCTCGGCCCTGGAGGAGGCGATCCTGAGAGAGGGACCCGAGAAGGTCGC
Organism: uncultured Elusimicrobia bacterium; assembly: GCA_964388045.1. Lineage (GTDB taxonomy): Bacteria > Elusimicrobiota > Elusimicrobia > UBA1565 > UBA9628 > CAYLZQ01. The sequence goes on from CAYLZQ010000003.1 coordinate 7,040, forward strand.
GGCCTTCATCGCCGAGCCGGTGGGAGGCTCCTCCACGGGGGCCTCGGTCCCCAGGCCGGACTACTACCGCAGGGTGCGGGAGATCTGCGACCGCCACGAGGTCCTCTTCATCGCGGACGAGATACTCTGCGGGGCTGGCCGCACCGGGAAATGGGCCGCTATCGAGCACTACGGGGCGCTCCCGGACATCATGACCATGGGCAAGGGCTTGAGCGGAGGCTACGCCCCCCTCTCGGCCCTCCTCACGTCCACCAAGATCCTTGACGCGATCGCCCGGGGCTCGGGAGCCCTCCAGCACTCCCAGACCTTCTCGCACACCCCCACGATCTGCGCGGCCGGGCTGGCCGCGGTGCGCTACATCAAGTCAAGGGGCCTCATCGAACGAGCGGCCAAGACTGGGGCCCTCCTTCATAAGCGCCTGGCAAGCCTTCTGAGCTTGCCTGGCGTCGGGGACGTTCGTGGCCTGGGGATGCTCTGCGGCATCGAGTTCGTGGCGGACAAGCAGACCAAGAGGCCCTTCCCCAGGAGCCTGCGCTTGGCCGAAACCTTCACGGCCCAGGCCCTGGCCGCCGGCCTGGTCGTCTGGCCCAACGTAGGCCACGCAGACGGGGAGAGCGGGGACCTTGTCATGGTCGCCCCCCCCTTCACGATCACGGATGAGGAGATAGGCCTCATCGCCTCACTGTTCGAGCAAGCCCTGGAGAAGACCCTGGCGGCCCTCTCGCAAAAAACCACCGGAGGAAAATCAAGATGACCACAGCAGCTCCCTTCAAGATCACCTACACCTCGGCCAACGCGGACATGGCCGAGTTCCACCGCCTCTTCGAGGAGGGATTGGCTCTCGCCCGTTCCAGGATGGGCCAGGAGCATCCCCTCTACATCGACGGCAAGGCCGTCCGCTCGCCCTCAGAGCCAATCCTGGACTCCTCCCCGATCGACGCAAGCCTCCTCCTGGGCAGGTTCGCCTCAGCCACCCCGGAGCAGGTGGGCTTGGCAGTCGCGGCCGCGCGCGCGGCCCAGAAGGCCTGGGCCTCCCGCCCCTGGCAGGAGCGGGTCAAGGTCTTGCGCCGAGCGGCCGAGGTCATCCGCGAGAGGAAATTCCTGATCGCGGCGGTCATGAGCCTGGAGGTGGGCAAGAGCCGCCTGGAGGCCATGGGGGACGCCGAGGAGTCCGCGGACTTGATCGACTACTACTCCCATCAGATGGAGGAGAACAACGGCTACGCGCGGCCCATGGGGAAGCTCCAGCCCAACGAGAAGACGGCCTCGGTGCTTAGGCCCTACGGGGTCTTCGCCTGCATCGCCCCCTTCAACTTCCCTCTCGCCCTCTCGACCGGGATGTCCTCGGCGGCCCTCCTGGCCGGGAACGCCGTGGTCTACAAGCCAGCCCAGGACACCCCCTGGACCGGGCTTCTCCTCTACGAGTGCTACCGGGACGCAGGCCTTCCCCCCGGGGTCTTCAACTACCTCACCGGCCGCGGCTCCGCGATCGGGGACTCCCTCTGGAAACACCCTGGGGTGGACGGGATCGTCTTCACCGGCTCCAAGGAAGTGGGCATGCGCATGATCAAGGAGTTCTCCCAGGACTGGCCCAAGCCGGCCCTGATGGAGCTTGGGGGCAAGAACCCGGCCATCGTCACGGACTCTGCGGACCTGGAGATGGCGGCCGAGGGGGTCATGAGGTCTGCCTTCGGCCTCCAGGGCCAGAAGTGCTCGGCCTGCTCCAGGGTCTACGTGGACAAAAGGGCGGCCGAGCCCTTCCTGAAGAAGCTCCTGGATAAGACCTCCGCCATGAAGATCGGGGATCCCACCCAGAGGGACGTCTTCTTCGGGCCGGTCATCAACGCCCGGGCGGCGAAGACCTTCGAGGAGGCTGTCGAGTCTGCCGGGAAGGGAGGCAGGCTGCTCTGCGGCGGCCGGAGGCTCTCCGCCGGGGCCTTCGCCAAGGGGCACTTCGTGGAGCCCACGATCGCGGAGCTTCCCCTGGACCACGAGCTCTTCCGAAGGGAGCTCTTCGTCCCCTTCCTCTCGGTCGGGATCGTGGGAAGCCTGGCGGAGGCGATCTCCGAGTCCAACAAGGCCGAGTACGGGCTCACGGCCGGGATCTTCTCCAAAAAGAGGGAGGAGATCGAGAAGTTCTTCGACGAGATCCAGGCCGGGGTCTGCTACGCCAACCGCAGGTCCGGGGCCACGACAGGGGCCTGGCCAGGGGTCCAGGCCTTCTGCGGCTGGAAGGGCTCGGGCTCGACAGGGAAGGGAGGCTGCGGCCCCTACTACGTGGCTCAGTTCATGAGAGAGCAGAGCCGGACCATCATGGAGTAGGGAGATGCCCAAAACGCCCCAATCCTCCCCAGTGGCGCGCCCCCCAGGGGCAGGGGGAGGCTCGGCCTATCCCAGAATTCTCGTTGCCCCTCCCGGCCCAAAGGCCAAAGCGATCATGGCCCTAGACCAGGAGTACGCCTCCCCCTCCTACATCAAGGAATACCCGCTCGTGATGGCGGGGGGCCAGGGGGCCATGGTGGAGGACGTGGACTCAAACCGCTACATAGACTGGATGGCGGGAATCGCGGTCTCCTCCACAGGCTACAACCATCCGGAGGTGGTCAGGGCCGTGCAGGAGCAGGCCGGCCGTTTCCTGCACATCTGCGGGACGGACTTCTATTACGAGCCCATGGCCAGGCTCTGCGAGCGCCTGGCCAGGCTCGCCCCGGGGCCCGGCAAGAAGAGGGTGTTTTTGACCAACTCAGGCACAGAGGCGGTGGAGGGGGCCGTCAAGCTCGCCCGCTTTCACACCAAGCGGCCCCACCTCATCGCCTTTGACGGAGCCTTCCACGGCCGAACCTACGCGGCCCTGACCCTGACCGAGAGCAAGGTCAAGTACAAGCAGGGCTTCGGGCCCTTCCTTCCCGAGGTGACTCACCTCCCCTTCGACAACCCCTACCGAGGGGTGGACGGCTTCAAGGCGGCCGAGCATCTCTTCGAGAGGGAGGTCTCGCCCCAGGAGGTCGCGGCCGTGTTCCTCGAGCCCTTCCAGGGGGAGGGCGGCTACGTGATGCCCCGCCGCGAGTTCCTCCTCCACTGGCGCAGGCTCTGCGACAAATACGGGATCCTCCTCGTCTTCGACGAGATCCAGACCGGGGTCGGCAGGACCGGGAGGATGTGGGCGGCCGACTACTTCGGGGTCGCGCCGGACATCCTGCTCACGGCCAAGGGCCTGGGCTCAGGGATGCCGATCGGGGCACTCGTGGCCAGGGAAGAGCTCATGACCTGGCCGAGGGGATCCCATGGAACGACCTTCGGGGGAAATCCGGTCTGCTGCGCCGCGGCCCTGGCGACACTGGAGCTCGTGGAGAGGGAGCTCTGCGCCAACGCGGCCAGGATGGGAGAGAGGATGCTCTCGGGCCTCAAGAGGCTCCAGGAGAAGCACACATGCCTCGGGGACGTGCGCGGAGCAGGCCTCATGATCGGCATCGAGTTCGTGAAGGACAGAAGGACCAAGGAGCCGGCGGAGGAGCTCACCCACGAGCTCGAGCAGCTCGCCTTCGGGAAGGGACTTCTCCTTCTTTCCTGCGGCAAGTCCGTGATCCGGGTGGCCCCGCCCCTGGTCCTCACGGAATACGACGTGGACAAGGGCCTGGCGATCCTGGACCAGTGCCTGACGGAGCTGGCAGGATGAAGGACAAGCTCGCCAGCATGAGGGAGGCGGTGGCCTCCCTGGTCAAGGACGGGGACACGCTCGTGATCGAGGGCTTCACCCACCTCATCTGCTTCGCGGCCGGCCACGAGATCATCAGGCAGGGGAAAAAGAACCTCACCCTGGCCCGGCTCACCCCTGACCTGATCTACGACCAGATGATCGCGGCGGGATGCGCCAGGAAGCTCGTCTTCTCCTGGGCCGGGAATCCCGGGATCGGCTCCCTCCACGCCTTCAGGAGGGCCGTGGAGGCAAGGCCTTCCAGGCTCGAGATCGAGGAGTACTCCCACTTCGGCATGGTCGGGAGGCTCTCCGCCGGCGCGGCCAACCTGCCTTTTTGGCCCATGCGGAACTACGCGGGCACCGACATTCCCAAGGCCAATCCCCTGATCAAAACGATCGAATGCCCCTATACCGGGGAGCGCCTGGCCGCGGTTCCCGCCCTGAGGCCGGAGTTGACCATCATCCACGCCCAGCGAGCGGATAGAAGCGGGAACACCCAGATCTGGGGCCTGCTGGGAGTCCAGAAGGAGGCTGCCTTCGCCTCCAAGAAGGTCATCGTGGTCGTGGAGGAGCTGGTGGATGAGTCGCTCATCCGCTCGGATCCCAACCGGACCCTGATCCCGGGCCTGCAGGTGGACGCCGTGGTCCTCGAGCCCTGGGGAGCCCATCCCTCCTACGCCCAGGGCTACTACGACCGGGACAACGACTTCTACGTCGGGTGGGACAGGATCGCGCGGGATGAGGCCTGCCTCAAGAGATACCTGGAGGAATTCGTCTACGGGGTCAAGGACAGGGAGCAATACATGAAAAAGAATCCCGGGCTCGCGGAAAGGCTCAGGGCCAAGGATCAGATCTGTGCAGGAGTCAACTACGGCTACTGAGAAGGCCGGCGGCAGTCTTACGGCCGCCGCCGGCGACTACACCCTCTCCGAGCTCATGACCGTCCAGGCGGCCCGGGAGATCAAGGACGGGGACGTGGTCTTCGTGGGGATAGGGCTCCCCAATCTCGCCTGCAACCTGGCCAGGGCGACCCATGCCCCCAACATGGTCCTGATCTACGAGTCCGGGGCTGTAGGCGCGGTCCCGGACCGCGTCCCGCCCTCGATCGGGGACCCGGCCCTGGTCACCGGCTCCCTCATGGTCTGCGGCATGCCTGACATCTTCCAGCTCTTCCTCCAGAACGGGAAGATCCAGATCGGATTCCTGGGCGGGGCCCAGGTGGACCGCACCGGCAACATCAACACGACGGTGATAGGCCCATACGGAAGCCCCAGTGTGAGGCTCCCGGGCTCGGGGGGAGCCTGCGAGATCGCGACCCTGGCCCAGAGGACCCTGATCGTCGCCAGGCTGGACAAGCGCGCCTTCCCCGAGAGGGTGGATTTCGTGACGAGCCCGGGTTCCAGGCCCGGGGGCCTGAGCCGCCGGGAGCTGGGGCTTCCAGGCCGGGGGCCGACCAAGGTCATCACGGACATGGGGATACTCGAGCCCGACGGGGCCAGCGGGGAGCTCATCCTCACCAGCCTCTATCCCGGGGTCAACCTGGAGCAGATCCAGGCCAAGGTGGGCTGGAGGCTTTCGGCGCGTGACCCCCTGCGCGAGGTCGGGCTCCCGACGCGGGAGGAGATCAGGCTCCTGCGGGAGAGGCTCGACCCTAAAAGAATCCATATCAAGGAATAGCTATGGCCACGGTGGACACCAAGCAGATCATCTACACGATGCAGGAGGTCGGCCGCGTCTTCCCGCCCAAGAGGCAGGTCCTCAAGGACATCTCCCTCTCCTTCTACTACGGGGCCAAGATTGGGGTGATCGGGGACAACGGGAGCGGGAAAAGCACCCTCCTTGCCATCATGGCGGGAAGGGACTCCGACTACATCGGGAAGATCACCATGTCCAAGGGCTACACCGTGGGGCTCCTGGAGCAGGAACCCGCCCTCGACAAGGCCAGGACAGTCCGGGAGATCGTGGAGGAGGGAGTCTCAGAGACCAAGAGGCTCCTCCAGGAATACGAGGAGATCGGCAACAGGCTGGCCGGGGACCTGAGCCCCGAGGAGATGGAAAGGCTCCTCGAAAAGCAGGGCAGGCTCCAGGAGAGGATCGAGGCCGCCGGGGCCTGGGAGCTCGACAACAGGCTTGCGGTGGCGATGGACGCCCTGCGCTGCCCTCCCGGGGACCAGGCCGTGGGCACCCTCTCGGGCGGCGAGAAACGGCGGGTCGCCCTCTGCCGCCTGCTCCTTCAGGAAGCAGACATCCTTCTTTTGGACGAGCCCACCAATCATCTGGACGCCGAGTCCGTGGAGTGGCTCGAGCAGCACCTGCGCCTCTACAAGGGGACGGTGATCGCGGTGACCCACGACCGCTACTTTTTGGACAACGTGGCGGGCTGGATCCTCGAGCTCGACAGGGGGGAGGGCATCCCCTGGAAGGGCAACTACTCCTCCTGGCTCGAGCAGAAGGAAAGACGCCTGGCCCTCGAGGAGAAATCCGAGTCCAGGTACCGCAGGAGCCTGGCCAGGGAGCTGGAATGGGTCAGGATGGGGGCCAGGGGCCGCCAGGCCAAGAGCAAGGCGCGCCTCAAGGCCTACGAGGAGATGCTTGCGGAGAAGACGGAGAAAAGGGCCGAGGAGATCGAGATTTACATCCCCCCGGGGCCGCGCCTGGGGGAAGTCGCGATCGAGGCCGAGGGCCTCTCCAAGGCCTACGGGGACAAGCTCCTCTTCGAGGGCCTGAGCTTCAAGCTCCCCCCCAACGCCGTCGTGGGCGTGATCGGGCCCAACGGGGCGGGCAAGACCACCCTCTTTAGGCTCATCACGGGCAAGGAAAAGCCGGACAGCGGGACCTTGAGGATCGGCGAGACGGTCAGGCTCTCCTACGTGGACCAGGAGCGCGATGACCTCCAGCCGGAGATGACCGTCTGGGAGGCCATCACCGGCGGCAAGGACGTGGTGACCCTGGGAAAGCGCGAAGTGAGCTCCCGCCAGTACGTGGCGCGCTTCAACTTCTCGGGCGCGGACCAGCAGAAGAAGGTGGGGGTCCTCTCCGGGGGGGAGCGCAACCGCGCGCACCTGGCCCTGATGCTCAAGGCGGGCGGAAACCTCCTCCTTCTCGACGAGCCGACCAACGACCTCGACGTCCACACCCTGCGCGCCCTCGAGGAGGCTATCCTCGCCTTCGCGGGCTGCTGCGTGGTGATCAGCCATGACCGCTGGTTCCTGGACAGGATCGCGACCCACATCCTGGCCTTCGAGGGGGAAAGCCAGGCGCGCTACTTCGAGGGGAACTACTCCGAGTACGAGGAGGATCGAAAGAAGCGCCTGGGAGCCGACTTGAGCCCCCACCGGATCCACTACAAGAAGCTCACGCGCGCGTAGTGATTGACGGCTTCCTGGTCTACGGCACCCCTTATCTCCTGACCGCCCTTCTCCTCGCCTGCCTGGCCCTGGCCCTCTGGAACGCGGGCTCCCTGGCCAGGGCCTGCCAGGGGCTTCTCACGCCCGCTGGAGCCGCCTCCCTGGGCTTGGTCCTGGCCCTGGCCCTGGGCCTGAGGCTCTGGGCCCTCCCCTTCCGCCATCAGGTCACCCTCGACGAGTTCGAGCACTCGGACATAGCGGAAAACCTTTCCAGGGGCGCGCACGCGGCCTCCCTGGCGAGAGGCAAGCCGGATCTCCTGGTCCTTGAAAGAGCCACCTGGCCAGGAGGCTTCCACCATATTCTCGGGCTTGTCTTCCGAGTCGTAGGGCCTGGCGAAAGGGCGGCCTTCGCGACCAACGCTGTCCTTGGCGCCCTGTCCGTTCTCCCGATCTTCCTGGCCTCCCTGCTCGCCTTCCGCAGCCAGGCAGCGGCCCTCTCCTCCGCCTTCCTGCTGGCTCTCCTCCCTCTCCACGCCCGCTATTCCTGCTCCGTGGACCTGACCCCCAACTCCATTTTCTGGATCCTGGCAGCCCTCCTCGCCTGTTTTCTTCATGAGAGGGCGCAGAGCTTCAAGGCTACTCTCCTGCTCCTGGCCTGCGCGGCCTATGCTGCCAATGCCCGGCCGGAAAACCTGATCCTGGCCTTGGCGCTTCTGGTCTACATCCGCTCGGGGTGGCCAAGCAGGTTGCGCGCGCTCGGCTCCGGGCTCGCCTTTATGGCAGCCATTGCGCCTGTCGTCCTGACCGCCCTGGCCAACAGGGCCAAGGGCCTGCCTGGCTATGATCAGCCCCTGAGCGCGGCCTTCGCCCACTTCGCCGCGAATGCACCGGCCAACCTCCTCTTCCTCCTCAAACAACCCACCTCCCTGGTCCTCATCCCAGCCTCCCTCTGCGGGCTCATGAGTTCCGCCAGCCTCCGACTCAAAGCGCTCCTCGCAGGCCTTAGCCTGGCCTATCTCGCGGTTTATTCCTGTTTCTTCCGCGGCGACTTCAGCCTGGGAAGCGAGGACCGCTACAGCCTCGCGGTGTCTCTGCCGATCCTGCTTTTGGCCGGCCATGGAATAGGCTCCCTGTGGTATCGCGGAAGGCTCAAAAGAGCCTTGGCAGGCGTTGGCTTGTCCCTCTTCGCTCTGCTGTCCGTGCCAGGCTATGCTTCCAGGCCCGAGTCAGGCTTTGACCAGGAATACCGCTTCATCCTCGAGTCCGCAAGCCTCCTGCCCCAGGATCTCTACGTCGTCTCATACTCCCCCGCGGCCATTCTCTCCACCATCCGCAGGCCGAGCCTGAGCCCCTATCTAGTGCTCAAGAATGCCAAGGGCGTGGAGGGGATAGTCGGCAAGGAGGACCTAGTCCTATTCAAGGACTCCTGGTGGCAAAACCGCAAGCGCGATTCTGAGGCTTTGGAGGCGAAATTGAGAGAGCTCTACGACTTCGGGCTACTCGCCAAGGCCGGGGACTCTGGGGAAAGCGCCTTCTTTCTCCTGAGGGTCAAGCGGCCTAGAGCTGGTTGAAAAAATAGCGGCGCAGGGCGGAGTGGAGGGGGGATTTGGGGATGGCGAGCTCGTCGGGATCCCGGACCTGCCGCGCCTGGGCGAGGTCTTCAGCGAAGGCCCGGTCCAGGTCCGAGGCGAGCCCGGCGTCCAAGGCGTTGACAACGAGCTCGTGCTCGTAGCGGATGCTGCGGGGATGGAGGTTGTAGGAACCTACCGACGCGAAGAAGCCGTCTACGGTCATGAACTTGCTGTGCAGGGTCTGCCCGCGCTTCAGGTAGACCCTGGCCCCGGCCGCCACGAGCTCGGGGAGGCTCTCCAGGATCGGGACGCACATGACTGGCTCGTCTATGCTCTCGCAGGAGTTGGTGAGGAGGCTGACCTCGACCCCGCGCGCGAGGGCCTCGAGGAGAAGCTGCCTGAGGGCGGGAGTCGAGATGAAATAGGCCGCCTCGATGTTGATGCGCCTGCTGGCCCCCGCGATCGCCTTGAGGAGCCCGAGATGGGCTCGGGCCTCCTCCCCCGGCCTCTGGTAGACGACCGCAAGCCGCATCCCGGCGGAGGCTCCGGGCTCCTGGGGCTGGGGAGCCTCGCTGAGCGCCGCGTAGGGGAGATTCTGGGCCCAGACCTGCTCGTTCCAGATTCTGGCGAAATGCAGGCGGCTGTCCTCAGCGGCCGGACCTGAGAAGGCCATGTCCGTGTCCCTCCACTTGGGGCCGCGGGGGCTGGCGTGGGAATAGGGATCCCCCACGTTCATGCCCCCGGCGATGGCGGCCCTGTCGTCTACGACGAGGAGCTTGGCGTGAAGGCCGTCGAAGGGGCGGGCCGGATCGCGGAAGCGCACCACCTCAATGCCCGCGGAGGCCAGGCGCTCGAGCACCCCCCCGCCGTGCCCCGCCTGCCCGGAGGTTTCGCCGTCCACGATCACCTGCACGGAGACCCCCGCGCGGCGCTTGGCGATCAGAAGCTCCGCTGTCCTCTCGCCGGTCTCATCGTCGTATATCGCCCAGGTCATAAGGCGGATGCTGCGCCTTGCCCCGCGCATGAGCCGGTCGCGGTAGGCGAAGGAGGAGATGCCGTCTTTGAGAAGCTTGGCCTCACTGCCGGCGCTCCAGGGGGCCCCGGTCAGAGCCTCCATCTCGCGCTCAAAGGCTCGGTCCCCGACGCGGGAGCTCACCCTCGGGCGCTCGCGGCCTCTCGGGCGGACCAGAGACACGTGCCTCCGGCTCATCTCCTCCCAGGGCTCAAAACCCTTCATGCCCGGCAGGTAGCCGGCTCCCGAGAGCTCCGCCCCGATGAGCTGCGAAGCCCTCCGGGCATATTCGCGGCGCCTCTCCGGGCTCATCTCGGGCAGGATGCGGCTTAGGCCTGGCTGAGAGAGGGCAAGAGCCAGGGCCGGCTCAAGGACTCCCGCCGCGTGAGCCCTCGCCAGGATCCCCAAGACCTTCCCCTCAGCCTCCTCGAGCACCTCCGATTCCCCGGCGATCAATGCCAGCAGTTCCTGGGCCGCCTCAGCGGCGCTAGCCCCCAGCGCCCCCGGACCCCTCCCGGAGGGAGCTCCCCTTGCCTGGGCTTGGGCGAGACCCCCTCGGCGCCCCATGAGCTCCGAGAGCCCAAGGCCTAAGGCTGCCGCTGATTCCGGAGAGGCCAGATCAAGCAGGGCCGCCGGCTCCAGAGCTTGCACGGATTCGAGAGACAGCTCAGAGTCAGGAGAGGCTGGGAGCACCGCGCCGCTCAACGCAGGAACAAGGCAGGCGATCAAGGCCAGTCCCAGGCAGGTGAGACGCTGGGATAAGGTCTTTTCAGCGGCAACGGCCTTTGAGGGTGCGGGAGGCATCGCATCAAAATATCAAAAGCCTGTACGACCGGATAGGGCCTTTGGGAACACCACCGGCTCTCTTTTGGCCCATCCAGGGCTAGGCCCTGCGTCCACCGGAGCCGGCTCGGGGGAAAGTACCTTCTACCTCCTGAGGGTCAAGCGGCCCGGGAGGAGTCCCGCAGGACCTCCCGCGCGATGATCAGTCGCTGGATCTCCGAGGTCCCCTCGTAGATCTCGGTCACCCGAGCGTCTCGGAAGTAGCGCTCGATGGGGAACTCCCGGATGAACCCGTTTCCCCCGTGGATCTGGAGCGCGTCGTAGACAGTCCGGTTGCACGCCTGGGAGGCGAAGAGCTTGGCGATCGAGGCTTCTTTCGTGCAGCGCAGGCCCCGATCCATCAAGGCCGCGGCCCGGTAGGTGAGGAGCCTGGCCGCCTCTATCCCCACGGCCATGTCGGCGAGCTTGAACTGCGTGGCCTGGAACTCCGCGATGGGCTTTCCGAACTGCTGCCTGGCCTTGGCGTAGGAAAGGGCCTCCTCGAAGGCGGCCTGGGCGATGCCCACGGCCTGGGCCGCGATGCTGATGCGGCCGTTGTCGAGCTGGGTGAGGGCGATCTTGAAGCCCTCGTTCTCCTTGCCGAGGAGAGAGCCCTTGGGGACCCGGCAGTCCCGGAAGGAAATCTCGCGGGTGTCCGAGGCCCGGATGCCGAGCTTCTTCTCCTTCTTTCCGACCGAGAGCCCGCTCAGGCCCTTGTCCACGATCAGGCAACTGATGCCCTTGTTCTTGAGCTCCCGGTTGGTGGAGACAAAGACAAGGAAAACGTCCGCGAAGCCCCCGTTGGAGACCCAGGCCTTGGTCCCGTTGACCTTGTAAGTTCCGCCCTCTTCCACGGCTGATGTCGTGAGGCTCCCGGCATCGGAGCCCGAGCCCGGCTCCGAGAGGCTGTAGGCCCCGATCCACTCCCCCCGAGCCATCCTGGGCAGGTACTTTCTCTTCTGCTCCTCGCTGCCGAAGCGCAGGATGGCGGAGCAGACCAGGGAGTTGTGGACCGTGACGCCCACCTGGAAGGCGGCGCTCCCGCGCGCGAGCTCCTCCATGGCGATCACGTAGGAGGCGTAGTCGAGCCCCAGGCCCCCGTATTCCTCGGGGAGCATCAGGCCGAGGAAGCCGAGCCCGGCCGCCTCGGCATAGAGCTCCCGCGGGATCTCCTCCTCCTCGTCGAGCCTCTGGGCGAGGGCTTTGAGCCTCTTCTCCGCGAAGTCCCGGGCGGACTCCCGGACCATCCTCTGGGCCTCGGAAAGCTCAAGGGCCTCAATACTCATAGAACCCCAGCC
>CAYLZQ010000004.1:0-17521 GCA_964388045.1 uncultured Elusimicrobia bacterium
TTCAACGAGGAGCCGGTCGCCCGGGCGATCGCGGCCTCCAGGATCCCCGTCATCTCCTGCGTGGGGCACCAGACTGACTTCACCATCGCGGACTTCGTGGCCGACCGCAGGGCCCCCACCCCCTCGGCAGCGGCGGAGCTCGCGGTCCCGGACAAGAGGGGGGTCCTGGAACAGATCCAGGCCCTCGGGGAGGAGGCGGTCTCCGCCATCCGGGCTCGGCTCCAGGCCTTGAGGGAGCGCCTGGAGCGCCTCCGCTCCCATCCCCTGCTCCAGAGCCCAGACCGCCTCCACGAGGAGCGCGCCAGGCGCGTGGACGAGCTCTCAGCGCGCCTGCCCGAGGCCATGCGCCGCGTCCTTCTTCACGCGGAGAAGGACCTCAGGCTCCAGGCCGAGAAGCTCGACGCCTTCAGCCCCCTCAAGGTCCTGGCCAGGGGCTACGCGATCGCGGAGAAGATGCCGGGGCGAGAGCTCCTGCGCTCCTCAAGGCAGGTCAGGCCGGGGGACAGGATCCGCATCCGCCTGCACGAAGGACTGGTCCATTGCGAGGTGACCCATGACGAAGACGACCAAGAAGGAAGGCAAGGAAACCTTTGAGTCCAGCCTCAAGAGGCTCGAGGGGCTGGTCCGGGAGCTCGAGTCCGGGGAGAAGGGGCTTGAGGAGGCCCTGGAGCTCTTCGAGAAGGGCCTTTCCCTCGCCAAGGACCTCACCAGGCAGCTCGAGGAAGCCAAGCACAAAGTCGAGGTCCTGACCAAGGAGGGAGGAAGGCTCAGCCGCAGGGAGTTCGAGGAGGCCTGAGCCCGGCGATCGCAAGTTCGGAGGAGGCATGCGCGTTCCAGTTTTGAGCCTCTGCGTCTGGGCGTGGGCCTTGTCTTTGTGCTTTGCCGGAGAGCGGGAAAACGCGCCAATCGCCGCGAGTCCTACGGAGAAAAGCCCCTCCCCCAAGCCCGAGAGCCCAAGGACGAGGTCCCTCAAGGAACTCATCGCCCTGGTCCTCGCGGAGGGCAACAATCATTCTTTCAGTGCTGCCATGTCCCATGACATGGGTTTCGGGCAGAATGAGACCCCGGCCAAAACGCTGAGGTATAAGCGGACTCAAACGCCCGACAAGAAACAACATTCTGTGGCGGTGGTTGTGAAATCCTCGGCCGAAGGCGAGCGCCAACCCGTGGCAGTCATTTTTGCGGTCATTGGCGGGACCAAAATAGCAGGGAAATGGCATGTTGACGGAATTAATTTCCTTGCATCCCTGGATGGGAAGCTACAAAAGGCCATTCGTAACTGGGGCCCTGAGGACGAGATCAATTCTGAGAGCTTATCCACATCGCGAAAGATCAAGAAGCAGTTCGAGCAAGAGAAGGCCTTCTTTCTGAAGGATGCGCCAGTGCTTGGACTGGAACTGAGCAGATGAATCTCCGTCGCCTCGTACTATCCGCATTGGGCGTTGCCCTGGTTATTGGTTGGGCTGGCGGCTTGCTGGCGAACAACGGGGACGAGGAAGACCTTCTCAGCATAGAGGATAGCAAGCGCGTCGCCGAAAACGCCAAGGCCAGGCAGGCCGCGCTGGAGGGCTCCGGCGCGACCAACGGGACCCAGCATGAGGAAGCGGCCAGGCAATACGCGCAGGCGGTCGCAAACATTGCCCGCACGGCTGACAAGAGGCCCGGCAGCCCGAGGATACAGAGGGAGGCCGGGAGGGCTCTGCTTGAGCTCGATGAGCCTAAGCAGGCCCTGCCCCTGGCTGACCGGGCCGTGGCCCTCGCGCCCAGGGACCCTGAGGCGCGCCTCATCCGCGGCCAGGCTCACTACAAGCTGGGCCATTACGGGCGGGCCGCCGAGGAGGCAAGGGAAGTCCTCACGCTCAGTCCCCGCAACCGCATGGCCCTGGCCCTGCTCGGCCTCTCGCGGGGAAGGTCCGGCGCCTCGGCTCCCCCAGGCCGGCCGCCCCCGGAGACGGCTCCACCCGCAGCCGGCTCATCTCCCCGGCCCTACCCAGCCCAGGCCGAGGCCGCCTCCAACAGGATCAAGGCGGCAGGGTATCTGAGCCGGGCCGAGCAGAAGATCAAACTTGGAGATAGCCAGGAAGCCCTGAGGCTGCTTGAGCGCGCCATCGCCCTGGACCCGAAGAGCCCCGGGGCCAGGGTGGAGAGGGCCAAGGCCAGGCGCGGCCTGGGCGACCCAGAGGGCGCTCTCGCGGAGGCCGAGGAGGCGCTCAGGCTGGAGCCCAGGCAGGCCGAGGCCCTGCTCCTTAGGGGCCAGGCGCGGGAGAACCTGGGACACTCCCCTTCGGCCATCCTGGCGGACTTCCAGGCCGCGACCGAGCTTGACGGGAGCTTCGCTTCCTTCTATAAGCAGGCCCTGGAGCGCTACCAGAAGGGCGGGGCAGCGGCTTTGCGCGCAGAAGCATCGGGCGAGGCGGGGAAACGACAGGGAGCTTCCGGCGCAAGGCTGGCCAAGACCGGAGCAGAGAGGGCGTCGGGGCCCCTTCCCTGGCCCGCGGCCATTCTTTCGGCCGCGGCCCTCCTCCTGATCGCGGCCTTCGTCCTCTGGCTGAGGGGGCGATGCTTTTAAGCCCCTGGGTGGAGGTCCCCTTCGAGGTCCAGGCCCCGCACAAGGGCCTGAGGGTGGACAGTTTCCTGGCCCTACGCCTGCGCCGCTACTCCCGGGCCGAGGTCCAGCGCCTGATCGCGGCCGGAAGGGTCTTCCTGCGCGGACGCTCCGCCAAGGCCTCGGCCAGGATCCGGGCGGGCGAGAGGGTGCTCATCCGCTACCCCAGGCGCCTGGAGGAGCCGCCTCGCTATCAAGCCCTTCCAGTCCTCTACCAGGACGAGGACCTCCTGGCCGTCAACAAGCCCGCAGACCTCATCTGCCACCCGACGGACAAGGTCGTGGAGAACTCGGCCGTGTCCATCCTGCGCCGGCAGTTCCCGGGAAAGGGCCTGCTCCTGGCTCACCGCCTGGACCGGGAAACGAGCGGGGTCCTGCTCCTGGCCAGGAACCGGAAGGCCGCGCGCAAGCTGGCGGAAGAGTTCGCGGAGCGCAGGATCCGCAAGGAGTACCTGGCCGTGGTCCAGGGGCTGGTGCCATGGAAAAGAACGGCCCTGGCCCTCCCTGTGGGCAGGGAAGGCCTGGAGATCAAGGTGCGCCAGAAGACCGGAGCCGGCCAGGAGGCTGCGACAGAATTCGAATGCCTCGGCGCCGGGGAGCGCCATTGCCTGGTCAAGGCCATGCCAAGGACCGGGCGCCTGCACCAGATCCGGGTGCACCTGGCCGCCCTGGGCCATCCGGTCGTGGGGGACAAGCTCTACACCGGGAAGGGCGAGGCCTACCTCAAGGCCGCGCGCGGGGAGATGACCCCGGCGGACCTGGAGGGCCTGGGCGCCCCCCGCCAGATGCTGCATGCCAGCAGCCTGCTCCTGAGGCATCCCCGGTCTGGAGCCGAGCTCGCGCTCCAAGCCCCCCCGCCCCCTGACTTCGCCGATTTCCTGAGCCGGGCCGGCCTGTCCCTGCCTTAGGCCTCCCGGTCCCGGGAGGGGTAGGCCCACTGCCGAGTCCCTGCTAGGCCCTTTGTCCCTAGGACCTCGCCCGCCCCTTTCCTAGAATCGAATCCGCCGGAACAACAGAAGCGAGGAGGTATACGATGTCAAGGATCATGAAGCTCGTCGCCTCTCGCCTGGTCCCAACCCTTGCCGCGGCGGCCCTGAGCCTGCTCATCCCCGCGGCCCTGGTTTGGGCCCAGGAGGGAGGCCTGGACTGGAACGGGGATCCCATGGAGGGCTTTAGGAAGGCCATGGAGGACAGGGGGCATTCCTTCGGTCGCGGATCGGCCCTCGCCCCGCGCGGGAGCGGCATCCGGGACGGAGGCTGCGGGCGGTACTGGCAGGATCCCACCCACGACTACAGCTCGCCCTACCGCTATCACAGCGGCCCCCACAGCGGCTATCACTGGGGACCCTATCAGGACTCCTGGGGCGGCTACAATTACGGGCCCCATTACGGATACCATTGGGGACCCCATGGTTCCGGCGGCCACGGCGGCAGCTCCCAGGACCCCACCCACGACTACAGCTCGCCCTACCGCTATCACAGCGGCCCCCACAGCGGTTATCATTGGGGACCCTATCAGGACTCCTGGGGCGGCTACAACTACGGGCCCCATTACGGAGACCATTGGGGCCCGCACGGCAGCTCAGGACATCGATGAGGCTTAAGGGCTGCTAAGACAACAGAGAAGAGCGAAGGCCCCCCGAGAACTCGGGGGGCCTTCCGTCTGGTTAGAGGACCTTCCCAGACCTGATGTAGTCCAGCTTGGGGAACTCCCGCTTGAGATAGGAATTGCCCTCGGCCTGGATGCGGCCCTGTTCAGGCCCCAGGCCGCCGGGGGCTCCCTCGCCGTAGCCCTTGTAGAGGCCGTCCACGACCTCCATGCCCTTGACCACCTTGCCGAAGGGGGTGAATCCCATGGAGTCCAGGCGTGAGTTGTCCCCGTAGTTGATGAAGAGCTGCGTGGTGCGGGTGCCCGGGCCCGCGGTGGCGAAGCTCAGCATCCCGCGGGTGTTGGACTGTCCCGTAGAGGGGTCGTCCGCGATGCGCGCCTGGCTCCACTTGGCGCTGACGGCAGGGTCCCCATGGATGCCGAACTGCACCATGAACCCCTCGATGGCGCGGAAGAAGGCCGCCTCGTCGTAGTATCCCCCCTTGACCAGGTTGTAGAACCGGTCCGCGCCCCTGGGCGCCCAGGCGCGGCGGACCTCGACCGCGAAGTCCCCTTTCGTGGTCTTGAACTCGGCCTTGAAGACCTCGGGGGCCTTCTCAGTGGCTTTCTCAGGATTCATGAGCACCTCTCGCGCGGGCATCTTGGGCTTGGAGGCCTTCCCCTTGACGGCAGGCGCCTGGCCGCCCCAGGCGAGGGCCGCGAGGGCCGTCGCGACCGCTGTCCCGGCGAAAATCCTCCTGCCCATGGGGAGAGTCTAGCGCAGGTCCGGCTCGCGCGTCAAGGCCCCATGGCTGGAGCGTTGCGAAGGACAAAAGGCATGAAAAGGCTGCTCTGGCGGCTCTTCTGGCCTCTCCTCTCCAGGTTCGAGGGCGGGCTCGAGGTCGGGGACGTCTTCCCGGACTTCACGCTCAGGGACACCGAGGGCCGGGCCCACTCCCCCTACGACGGCAGGCGCCAGCCGCGCACCGCCCTGTGGTTCACCAACCTCTGCGAGGATTGCCGCGCCAGGCTCCCATGGCTGGAGGAGCTGCGCCAGGGCGCAGGGGAGAGGTTCAGGATCCTGGCCGTGAGCCTCCTGGGGAGCGAGGAGAGCCTCCCGCGCCAGACCGCGGCCCGCTGCGGCTTCCCTGTCCTGCTCGATCCGGAGGACCAGGTGGGAAAGCGCCTGGGCCTGGAGCATCCTCCCGAGACCTGCCCCATCCACAACTTCTTCGTCCTGGACGAGTCTGGGAGGGTCCTCTTCAAGCACCACCTCTCGGCCCTCAAGCCCGAGGCCTTCAGGGCCCTCTGGAGGATTTGACTACCGCGCCCAGGAGCCCACGAGAAGGCCCGCCAGGTAGGTGACGGCCGCTGAGCCCAGCCCCACCAGGACCATCTCAAGGCCGCTGCGCAGGAAGGGCTTCAAGGTGGAAAGGGCGCGCGCCACCCCGGCTGCGAAAAGCGCCAGAGCCGTCAGCCCGGCCGAAGCCAGGGCCCCTGGGCCGGCCGGGAGAAACAGGAAGGGCAGCAGGGGGACAAGGCCGGAGACCGCGAAGGCAAGGCCGATGTAGGCCGCCAGCCTCCAGGGGCTCTCGAAATCAAGGCCCCCGATCCCGTGCCTGGTCTCCAGGAGGGCCCTCAGGAAGGCCCCGGGCTTCTGCGCCAGCCTCCTGGAGACGGCCTCCGCCTCCTCATGGGTCAGGCCCTGGGCCTCCAGGGCTTCCGCGAGCTGGGCCCGCTTGGTCTCAGGGGCCACTGAGACGGCCTCCCGCTCCAGGCGCGCCTGGGACTCGATGAGCTCCTGCTCCGCCCTGACGGAGACGAGGTTCGAGGCGGCCATGGAGGCCGCCCCGGCCACGACCCCGGCCGCCCCGGCGATCAGGACGGACTGGCCCGAGTCCGTGGCTCCAGCCACGCCCACGGCCAGGGCCAGGATGCTGCCCAGGCCGTCGTTGGCTCCCAGGATCATGCTGCGCAAGGGCCCGCGGCTTGAGCCCAGGCGGCGCATGAGACTGAAGATCTCGACCTCGTGAGCGATCTCCTCTGGAAGGATGGTGGTGAAGGCCTCCTGCGCCTCCGGGCTCAGCCAGGAGGAGGCCTGCCTCCTGTACTTGGCGATCCCGTCCACCTCGGCCTTGTGCAGGAGGGGGACCACGGCCCCCACCCCCAGGAGCCTCCCCAGGGCGGAGAGGATCCTGTGCTCCCAGAAAGGAGACTCCGGGGGGAGGGGACGCTCCAGGCCACTGAGGAGCCTCTCCCAGACCTGGGCGTGCCTCTCCTCGTAGCGGGCCAGACCCCTCAGGAGCTCGGCCCTGGCCGGCTCCCCATCCGCATCCGCAAGGGAGAGGTAGAGCCAGCGGCTGGACCTCTCGTCGAGAAAGTTAAGCTCAAGCTCCCTGAGAGTCTCCCCGCTCCAGGCCATCAACTCCCCGTGCTCGACATCACCCATGCCTCAACCCAAAGAGGAACTCGCAGGATGACCCCTAAAAAAGCGGTCACCCTGCGTTATTATACCCTTTCATGGGGAAGCGCGCCTCAGGCCCCGCGCTTCCGGATCTCCTCAAGCCTCCTCCAGGTCTCCTGGATGTCGCGGCGGGCTAGCTCCAGGAGCCTGCGGGCCTCCTCCGGGTGGCTGTCCTTGAGCCTCCGGTAGCGGTTCTCCCGGTAGGCGTACTCCTCGAAGGGGATCTGCGGGGGCTTGGAGTCGAGCTGGAGGGGATTTTGGCCCTTGGAGGCGTCGGCCGGGTTGTAGCGCAGGAGGGGCCAGTAGCCGCAGGCCACGGCCAGGCGCTGCTGCTCCAGGCCCTTGGACATCTCTATGCCGTGGGCGATGCAGGGGCTGTAGGCCACGATCAGGGAGGGACCGGGGAAGGCCTCGGCCTCGAGGAAGGCCCTGAGGGTCTGGGTGTCGCTCGCCCCCAGGGCCACTCGCGCCGCGTAGACTCCCTCCTGCTCGATCGCGTGCAGGAGCAGGTCCTTGCGGGCCGAGCCCTTTCCCCTGGAGGCGAACTTAGCCACGGCCCCGCGGGGAGTGGCCTTGGAGGCCTGGCCGCCTGTGTTCGAGTAGACCTCTGTATCGAGGACCAGGATGTTCACGTCCCGGCCCGAGCGCAGGACGTGATCCAGGCCCCCGAAGCCTATGTCGTAGGCCCAGCCGTCCCCGCCCACGATCCAGACGCTCTTGGGGAGCAGGGCCTCCGCGAG
The DNA here is from genome assembly GCA_964388045.1 of uncultured Elusimicrobia bacterium. Taxonomy (GTDB): domain Bacteria; phylum Elusimicrobiota; class Elusimicrobia; order UBA1565; family UBA9628; genus CAYLZQ01. Next base: position 7,398 of record CAYLZQ010000004.1, read on the forward strand.
CCGCCTAAGGTCCCTTGCCTCGGGCTCAGGAGCCCCCTCCAGGCGCCTTCCGAGCTCTTCCAGGCGCCCGCGCTGGAGGGGGATATGCGCCTCGTCGGAGGGAGCCTCCAGGATCCCGGCTACAAGATCCGCCCCCACCCTGTCCGCAAAGCGGCGCAGCAGGCTCTCGGCATAGGCCCTCTGGGAGTCCAGGGCCAGGCGGAAGCCCAGGCCAAACTCGGCGTTGTCCTCGAAGAGGGAGTTGGACCAAGCCGGGCCGCGGCCCTGGGAGTTCCTGGTCCAGGGGGTGGTGGGGAGGTTTCCCCCATAGATCGAGGAGCAGCCTGTGGCGTTGGCCACGAGCAGGCGCTCCCCGAAGAGCTGGGTGAGGAGCTTGAGGTAGGGGGTCTCCCCGCAGCCCGCGCAGGCCCCCGGGAACTCGAAGAGGGGCTCAAGGAGCTGGCTCCCCTTGACTGTCCTCGGGACAGCGGCCCTGTCCGCCTCTGGCAGGGAGAGGAAGAACTCGAAGCCAGCCTTCTCCCTGGCCCGGGCGGGCTCCAAAGGGGACATGCCGAGGGCCTTTCGCCCGGTCGTCTTGTCCAGGGCCGGGCATATCTCAACGCAGAGCCCGCAGCCGGTGCAGTCCTCCGGGGCGGTCTGGACCGTGTAGCGGGTCTGGGGGCCGAACTCCCGGCCCTTCCAGGGGAGGCTCAGGAAGCCCGGGGGAGCCCACTGCAGGGCTCCTTCCGGGTAGGCCTTGACCCTGATCGCGGAGTGGGGGCAGACCAAAGCGCACTTGTTGCACTGGATGCAGAGGGAAGGGGCCCAGAGAGGGATCTCCGCCGCGATCGCGCGCTTCTCGAAGCACGCGGTCCCCGTGGGATAAGCCCCGTCCGGGGGAAGGGCGCTCACCGGGAGCTCCTCCCCCCTCCCGGCCAGGAGCTCCCAGGTCACGCGCTTGACGAATTCAGAGGCCCCGGGGGGAGGGGCCTGGGCCTCCTCCTCGGGCAGGGTCTCGGCAGGGACAGGGACCTCGCGCAGGCGGGAAAGGGCGGCCTCCACGGCCCTGAGGTTCGCCTCCACGGCCTTCTCCCCCTTGCCGGCGTAGGCCTTGCGGATGGAGTCCTGGATCGCGGCCATAAAACCCGGGACAAGGCCAATGAGATGGAAGAAGCAGGTCTGCATCACGGTATTGATGCGCTGACCCAGTCCAGCTTCCCGCGCCACCCCGGAGGCGTCGATCGCGAAGAGGCGCAGGCCCTTGGCCAGGATGGCGCGCCTGGCTCCGGCCGGGAGCCTCTCCCAGGCCCTCTCGGGCTCCGGGATGTTGAGAAGGAAGCTCGCCCCCGGCGCGGCCAGGCCCAGCACGTCCGCGCTTTTCAAGAGGCCCTCGTGGTGGCAGGCCACGAAGTCAGCGGAGCGGATGAGGGTGCTTGAGCGGATGGGCTCCGGGCCGAAGCGCAGGTGGGAGACCGTCATGGCCCCCGCCTTCTTCGAGTCGTAGACGAAGTAGCCCTGGACGTTGAGGCCGGTCCTCTCCGCGATGATCCCGATCGCGCTCTTGGTCGCGCCCACCGTCCCGTCGGAGCCAAGGCCGAAGAAGACGGCGCGCCTCGCCCCGGGGGACTCTGTGGAGAAGGAGCCGTCCCAGGGAAGGGAGACCCCTCCCAGGTCGTCGCGAATTCCCACCGTGAAGCGGCTCCCGGGGCTCTCCCGAGCAAGCTCCGCGAAGACCGCGGCGGCCATGGCCGGGGTGAACTCCTTGGAGGAGAGGCCGTAGCGGCCGCCGATCACCTTCGGGCGGACCCGGGGAGGCCCATGGACCTGCGCCTCCTCGATGGCCGCCAGGACGTCGAGGAAGAGGGGCTCGCCCACGGAGCCGGGCTCCTTGGTGCGGTCCAGGACCGCAATCCTCCGCGCGCCGGCTGGCAGGGCCGAGACGAAACGGGTCCACGAGAAAGGACGGTAGAGCCTGACCTTGAGGAGCCCGACCTTCTCTCCTCTCTCGTGCAGGGCCTTCACGGCCTCCTCAGCGGCCCCTGCCCCCGAGCCCATCAGGACCAGGACCCTCTCCGCGTCAGGGGCCCCGAGGTAGTCGAAGAGCCGGTACTCCCGGCCTGTCCGCGCGGCCAGGCGCTCCAGGACCCTTTCCACCACCTGGGGGCAGTCCCGGTAGAAGGGATTGGCGGCCTCGCGGGACTGGAAGAAGACGTCAGGGTTCTGGGAGCTCCCCCGGAGGGTCGGATGCTCCGGAGAGAGGGCCCTGCGCCTATGGGCGAGCAGGGCCGCGGGGTCCATCAGGGCGCGCAGGTCCCCCTCTTCCAGCAGGGCCACCTTCTGGATCTCGTGGGAGGTCCTGAAGCCATCGAAGAAGTGCAGGAAGGGAACGCGGCTCTCGAGCGCGGCCGCGTGTGCGACCAGGGCCAGATCCATGGCCTCCTGGACGGAGCCCGAGGCGAGCATGGCAAAGCCAGTGGCCCTGGCCGCCATCACGTCGCTGTGGTCCCCGAAGATGGAGAGGGCGTGCGTCGCGACCGAGCGCGCGGCCGCGTGGATGACAGCGGGGGAGAGCTCCCCCGCGATCTTGTACATCTCCGGGATCATGAGGAGCAGGCCCTGGGAGGAGGTGAAGGTCGCGGCCAGGGCCCCTGTGCTCAGGGCCCCGTGCAGGACCCCGGCGGCCCCGGCTTCGCTCTGCATCTCCACGACGGTCGGGACCGCTCCCCAGAGGTTCGGGCGGCCCTCGGAGGACCAGAGGTCCGCCTCCTCCCCCATCGGGGAGGAAGGGGTGATGGGGTAGATCGCGATCACCTCGCTCAAGGCATAGGCCACGCGGGCGACCGCCTCGTTGCCGTCCAGGGCTTCAAATCGTTCAGGCATTTTCATTATTTTTGTAGCAACAAAACGTCCAGAGCCGGGGGATAGGGACCTTCCTGGTCGACTACCTCTCATGGATCGCCCGGGGCATGGGCCTGGAGGACTTCCGGGCCGAAGTCATGGGGATCAACCCGAGGGCCAGGAGGATGCTCGGGCGCTGCTTCCGCAGGACACAGGAGAAGGACCTGGGCCCCGACGGATTCTCGATCGTGACGCGCTTTACGGACTGGAAGGGGGAGGGCAACCCGGCCCTGGAGGCGGCCGCTAAGGTTTAAACGGGCCCCAGGATCCGCAGCACCGAGCGCACGACCTCGTCGGGAGTGAAGGGCTTGGCCAGGAACTCGTGGGCCCCGCCCTCCAGGGCCTGGCCGTTGGTCAGCTCGTCGTTAAGGCCGGTGAGCACGAGCACCCTGGTGCGGGAGAGCTCCCTCCGGCTCTGGGCCATGCGGCAAAGCTCCAGGCCGCTCATGCCGGGGAGCCCGAGATCCGCCAGGAGCAGGTCCGGCCTGAAATCAAGCAGTTCCAGGGCCCCCTCCAGTCCGTCCGAGGCGGTGCGGATGACGGCCCGCGGCCAGAGATCAGCAAGCACGCGCTCCAGGAGGCGAGAGACAGCCTCGTCGTCCTCCACGATCAGCAGGCGGGGCCATGGCTCCAGCTCCTCAGGGACAGGCAGGCCCCTGCTCTGCAGGCACCCTTTCAGGTCCTTCCTGGCCAGGGAGCTTTCCCCGCGGCTCCACCGGACCGGCAGGCCCGCCCTCCTGAACCAATTCCTGAGGGTCGCCGGGCTGACGCAGCAGAGAGCGGCCGCGCTTCCCAAGGGGATGTAACCCGTTCCATCCATACCCGCTTCATAGGATGCAGGACGCGGCTCAAATCAGGCTCAAATCCGGATCAAGGAACGCTCAATGAAAATTACGAGGGCCGGCCCTGTCCAAAAAGGCCGGCCCTTTGCGCTTCCACCGCGCCTTGGGGGCGCCGGGTCAGACCCCTACCAGCTTCTTCTCAGTGTCCTTGTAGGCCTTCTTGCCTGCCTCCAGGGCCTCAAGGACCTGCTCCTTCTTGCTCAGGAGGACCTCCTTTCCCTTCTCCCTCCTCTCCTTGAGCCACTGGCCCACCTTGCGCCTGGTCTCCTTCCCGGAGTCGGGAGCGAAAAGCACTCCCAGCACGGCTCCCACCGCGAGCCCGGAAAGGAAGAGGGGCACAGCGCCTGTTCCCTTGTGTCCGTTCTTGATGTCCGTTTCCACTTTGACCTCCCATGCCGCTAGGGCGAATCGGATTCCTTCCTCGAGAAGCGTTGCAACGGATCGGCCGTCTTTAAGGCCTCACCCTTCCTCTTCGGGGGGGATTCAGCGAGCCGCCGCGCGCAGCACGTGGCGCCCTGGCGCCCTCCTTTAGCGCCGTGGCGCCAGTACGCGCGCTGCCGCGCGCAGCGCGAGTGCGCGGTTTAAGGGATGCCCTGGGGCAGTACAGGCTGGGAAGGCTCGGCCTTGAGGGAGGTCCTGGCCGGCAGGCTTCCCAGGGCCATCACCCCGATTTCAGCGAGCACGAAGCCCGAGAGGGCGTAGAAGGCCTTGTCCATGAAGCCGTAGGAGTGCAGGCCCACTCCCAGCATGTTGACCCCGAACCAGGAGAGGCTGGTGACTATCCCCCCGAAGACCGCCATCAGCATCAGGCCCCTCTCACGCGCGTAGCCCCCCCAGCGGGCGTGGAGGATGATCGCGTTCCAGAGGACGATGAGGAGGGCCCCGTTTTCCTTTGGGTCCCAGCCCCAGAAACGGCCCCAGGACTGGTCGGCCCAGATCCCGCCCAGGACGGTGCCCAGGAAGCTGAAGAAGAGGCTGAAGCACACGACCCCGTAGGTCATCCGCCCCAGGGACCTGGCCGAATCCTCGTCCAAGGCAGCCAGGAGCCCGCGGAGGATATAGAGGTGGGCCAGGAGGGAAGCCACGAAGGTCGCGCCGTAGCCTATCGTGATCGTCACCACATGGGTGGCGAGCCAGAAGTTGGAGTCCAGGACCGCCCGCATCATCTCGATGGTGTCCCCGGAGCCGGTCAGGTTGTGGGCGACGATGAGGCTGGCAAAGCCGGCCGCGCCCGCGGCCACGCTGCCGAAGCCCCTCCGGGAGAGCCTCTCCAGGAGGATCCCCAGGAGGACCGCGACCCAGCCTACGAAGACGGCCGAGGAGTAGAGGTTGGTGACCGGGGGACGGCCCTGGAGGATCATCCGGGCCGCGAGCCCGGCCGTATGGACCCCGAAGGCAAGCAGGATGAGCCAGAAGGCGCTCTTCTCCAGGGCCTTGCGCCAGAAGAGCCAGGAGGCGAAAGAAAGGAGCAGGGCCGCGAGGTAGAGGGTCATGCCCCGGGTGAAGGGAGAAGCTCGGTTGAAGAGGGCCTCGGAGCGCGCGCGGGAGGCGATCCTGGGAAGGCGCAAGTCCAGCCAGCGGACGTAGCCGGCCAGGGCCTGGCTAAAATCCTCGCGGTTTCCCTTCCTGTAGGCCGAGACCATCCGGGAGTAGGCCTCGACGGCCGGGCTCTCAGGTCCCTGGCGCATGAGACCCAAGAGCCCATCCCCCAGGCCGGTCCAGCCCTGGGGGGACTCCCCCTCAAGAGGCGGGACCGGGGAAAAGAAGGCGGCCTGGGAGAGAAACTGGTAGCGCTGGAAGTAGCGGTTGAGGGCCTCCAGGGCCTTGCGGTCAAAGGGGCCCGAGCCCTGGTGCTCGGCCACGGCCCTCACCCCGGCGGGGATGGCCCTGCGGTACTCCCCAAGCTCGGCCGCGAGGTCCTGGGTCCCCGCCACCTGGAGGCTGTTCTTCAAGCGCTGATAGACGGCGAGGCGCTCATGGAAGTTTGAGACCGCGGCCTGGAAGCGCGAGCGCTGCGCGGCCTCAAGCCCCGAGGCCCCGGCCGCCAGCCGCCCGATCTCCTGGAGATGGGGCTCGAGTTCCCAGAAGGCGAAGTACTTCTCCGCGCCGCGGCCGCGGCCCAGGAGCCCCAGGAGCTCCGGGTCGTCGATCACGAAGATCCGGTAGGCGTCCGCGGCCTCCGGCCTTGCCAGGACCTCGAGGAGCCACTCGATGGGCTCGAGGCGCCGGCCCTCCACGCTCAGGCTCTGCCTGCCCCGCAGCATGAGAAGGGAGGAGCGGGCGATGGTGTCCAGGGGCTTGACCCGGCCCCCCTCGAGGGCCGGAAGGCGGGCGAAGCCGCGCAGATCGGGCCCTTCCCGGCGCGGAGCCGCGAGGGAGAGGGCCAGGCCTACCGCGGCGAGGCCCAGCACCAGGCCCGGGAACCATCTCTCCTTCCTCACGGAACCCCTCCGAGGGAGGACCAGAGCCGCGCCAGGAAGTGGGCGGCCAGGCCCAGCCCCACCAGGGCGCAGGCGAGGTAGGGCATGAGCCAGCCGGGATTGCTCACCACCTGGAGGACCGAGAGGGTCTCCTCCTTTCCGAAGCTGGCCTGAAAGAAGGCCTTGCCCCCGTAGCGCAGGGGATTGTTCATGGAGATGAGGACGTCGCGATCCTCGAACCTCTCCGGGTGCCTGAGCCTGACCAGGCTCGAGAAACTCTTAGGGATCTCGGTGCCCGGGTAGAGCTCGCGCCTGAAGTCCCTGAGAGTCAGGCTGAAGGGGAGGTAGCGTCTGGCCTGGCGCAGGGCCAGGGAGAAGGTCCTGCCTTTATAGGCGAGGGCCTGGGGGGCTCCCAGGGCGTTGGAAACGAGCCAGGTCCCCAGGCTCCTCTCCCCGTCGCGCAGCTCCACGAAGGCCGAGACCTGGTTCCTACGGTCGTCGGCGGTGACCGGGGGCTCCTCCCGCACCTGGATGCCCGGGCCTATGCCCTGAGTGGCCGGGGAGGGAGGGCCCTCCAGGCGCCGGGAAAGGGTGGAGTTGGCGAAATACCCGCGCGCCTGGATGGAGAAAGGAAGCCCCGGGTGGGAGATCCTCCCGCGGCGGGAAAGGACCCGCTCCGGGATGCTGTAGACCTCGTCGTAAGCGCTCTGAGTCGTGTCGATCACCGCGAGCTCGGTTTCGCGCGGGCTCTCCGAATAGTTGAGGGTTCCCCCCTCCTCCAGGGCCATCTGGGTCTCCACCTGGAAGAACCCGGTCACGAACTCGCCCAGGAAAAGGAGAACAAGCCCCGCGTGCACGACCCAAAGCCCAGCCTTGCGCCAGCTCCGCTCCAGCCTCACGAACTGGGAGGCCGCGAGGTTCGCGAGGAGGGTCAGGCCCACCAAGCCTCCCCCTGGAAAGATCGGAAGCCTCCAGCCGTCGGCCAGGGGGAGCCAGACGAAGAGGCTCCTCATGTAGGTCTTGACAGCGCCGTAGGTGCCCAGGGACACCTGGGCCAGGGTGCAGGCCGCGACCAGGAGCATGAGCAGCCCCAGGCAGGCGATGGTCAGCTTCAGGGAGGTCAACCCCCGCCAGATCATCTTGAGCGCCCAAGCCCTAGTCTTCAAGGCGAAGGCTCCCCAGGAAGTCCTGGAAGGCGGGTTCGGCCTGGGCCACCACGGAGTCCTCCCCCGTCATCTTGAAGAACCAGGAGCTTCCCCTCGCCCAGAGAATGGCGGCCAGCATTCGCCTGCCCTGCCCCCTCAAGTCCACAAGCAGGACCTCCCCGGCCTGGGTGCTCAGGACGCGCGAGCCTGCTCGCAGGCCCTTCTCGTCGACAGCCCCGAGCCCCATCTGCCCCCTCCAGCGGTTGACGTTGGCGAGAGCCCCCCCGGCCTCCCCCGGAAGAGCCACCACGGAGACCTCGGCCTGGCCGCCCCTGGCCGGAGCCTTGAAGCTCGCCAGCCTCATGCCCGAGGCAGTCTCCTGGACCCAGCCCCTGGGCAAGGCCCATGAGACTCCTCCCTGAGCCTGCTTTGGGGCCATGGAGGCAGGGGGAGGACTCTCCTTCGCGACCCTGGTGACGCTCACGTCCTGCTCGGAGCAGGCCGCGAGGAGGAAGGCCAGAAGAAGCAGGAGCGGCATACGTTATTACTCTTAGCAACAATACTACCAAATAACGGAGTTGAAAGACCTCGCTGAACCCATCGCAGCCGACGAGCTGTCACGTGGAGAGAGCGCGGCGAGCACGCCGTTTTTTACCTCGGCAGGGACGCTTTCATAAAGAACAAGAAGAACAAGCGCGCGGCCGCTCGCAAGAAGGACATGGCCGATCTGGAGCTCTTCGGGGAATAAGGCTCTCGGATTTGTGACCAAAAAAGCCCTTGAAATTTCCCGCGAGGGGACCTATACTGTGGGTAGGATTCTCATCAATGCCGTTTTTGAGAAAGGGGGAAAAATGGTCAAAGTCAAGATCGTTGACCGCCCGGTCAAGAAGGAGCTGAGCCTCAAGGCCATGTCCCAGGTGGACGGAGGGGGTTTACGGCACATGTGGGCGTTACCGTGGACTTACGCCTTATACGCATGGATTGTCACCGCAAAGGCGCTGGGAAGTATTCCCTCGTATAACAACCTCTTGCCGCGGGCCGAAAGCCTGGCCCTACAGTATAAGGCCTCTTCTGATAAGACCACCTGGGATCAGGCGAGGTAGCTCTACATATCAGTTCCAGGCCGGGTTCTGTCCGCTTGAAAAGCGGGGAGCACGGTTTTGAAGCCCGCGATGCAGGGCAGTGAGGGGCACCTGAGGGTGCCCCGTGCTTTTGTAAAATAGGCAGGTCCAAGACTCCGCGCAAGGGAGGCTTCATGTTCCAGGCAACGCTGCTGGGCCATCACTGCTGGCTGTTTTCCTCCGAGAGGGCCCGCGTCCTGGTGGACCCTCTCTTCCATGACCGCTTCGGCTTCACCGACCCTGTGGAGCTGCGGGTCCATCCCCCGCGCAGGCTCGAGCTCTCGCAATTTCCCCCCCTGGACGCCGTCATCCTCACCCACGAGCACGAGGGCCACTTCGACATAGCCTCCTTCAACTGCCTGGACCGGAAAATCCCGGTCCACCTCTCCTGCCGCTCCTCCACGGCCGCGCGGCGGTTCCTCAAGGAGATGGGCTTTTCCGTCAGCCTCGTGGAGCCTGGAAAGCCCCTGGAGTTCGAGGACCTCGTCTTCCACCCCATGACCGCTGACCAGACCCAGGCCATCATCGAGGAGTGGGACGTGTTCCCATACCTGGTCCGGGACAAGGGAGGCGACGGGAGCTTCTTCACCAACGTGGACATGCACCAGACCGACAGGATGTGGCAGACCGCCCAGAAGCTCGTCAAGAAGCCCGGGCTCTGGGCCCATACCAACAACCACAGCTCCTGGCACTTCGCCTCGGACTGGCAGGAGCCTGCCTCCATGCCCCTGAGGAGCTGCGTAGCCGACATAGTCCAGTGGCAGGAGCGGATCTCGGCTGGCTGGAGCCAGCCCGAGGCCATCCTGGTGGTGGGAGGGGGCTTCGCCTTCGGGGGCAGGCAGGCCTGGCTCAACCGGAACGCCTTCCTCTTCGAGAGCTCGGACGCCGCCGAGGCCCTGCGCATCCTGTTCCCAAAGATTACGGTGCTGGCCCCTGTTCCTGGCCAGAGCATCTTGATGAAGGGAGGAAGCATCGCCGGGGTCGAGGACCGCGCCCCTTTCGCAGAGGCCCTCCCGCGCTCGGAATGGCCCTCGCGCAGGTTCGAGGGGGACCTGGGCTGGCTTGAGTCCTACGAGCCGGCCTGCGGCCGCAGGGACTTGCCCGAAAGCGAGCTCAAGAGCCTCCAGGAGGAGCTTGACGGCTTCGCCAGGCACCTCTACGGCGGCGGCCTTTTCAAGGCGCTCTACTCCTTGAGCGAGGAGGACCTCAAGGGCCGGAAGCCCGCCTTCGCCCTCTCTCTCAAGGCGGACTCGGAGGGAGGGGCCTACGTCCTGGAGTACGAGCCTCAGTCCTGCAGCTTCGTCCCCAGGGAGGAGCCTGATCCTGTCTCCAGGTACCTGGGGGTCTACGAGTGCTGGGCGACAGATCTCCTGGCCTTCTTCAGGGCCGAGATCTCCGTGGTCACCCTTTCCTTCGCCCGCTCAAGGTCGTGGAACGTCAATCCCCAGGCCTTCCCGTTCAACCTGAACCCCTGCCTCTTCGAGTACGTCCATCCCCTCAGGCATCCGGGCCGGTTCCTGGAGCTCTACCGCAGGGTGCTTTCCCGCCAGCCCGAAGCGAGGGAGAGGATCCCCTCCGCCAAGGCCGCTCCCGCGCAGGTGTAGGCAAGCCCGGCCCTACTTCCTGGCCCCGGTCAGGGCCCGGAGCATGTCCATGGAGGTCACGATCCCGCGCAGCCTGCCTTGGCGCGTGACGATGACCCTGTGGATGCGCTTCCTG
>CAYLZQ010000005.1:0-15026 GCA_964388045.1 uncultured Elusimicrobia bacterium
CCTGCTCGCCCGCGGCCATCTCCTCATAGAGGACGTCCCTGGCATCGGCAAGACCCTTCTCGGCGTGGCCCTGGCCCATTCTGTCGAGGCCTCCTTCAGGCGTATCCAGTTCACCAACGACCTCCTTCCCTCCGACATCCTGGGGCTTTCGGTCTTCAACCAGCGCGACACCCAGTTCGAGTTCAAGCCCGGGCCTATCTTCAGCCACGTGGTCCTGGCCGACGAGATCAACCGCTCCACCCCGAAGACCCAGTCGGCCCTGCTCGAGGCCATGAACGACCTCCAGGTCACCATCGACGGCAAGACCCACGCCCTGCCCGAGCCCTTCCTGGTGATCGCGACCCAGAACCCGGTGGAGTACCACGGGACCTTTCCCCTCCCAGAGGCTCAGCTCGACCGCTTCCTGATGCGCCTGCAGATCGGCTATCCCACCCCGGAGCAGGCCAAGCGGATTCTCATGGAAAAGGACCTGGTCCATCAGCTTAAGGAGATGAGACCGGCCTTGAGAAGGGAGGAGGTCCTGGCCCTCCAGGACCAGGCCGATGCGGTGAGGGTCTCGGAGCCCCTCCTGGACTACATCATCCGGATCGCGGAGGCGACCAGGGCCGCCAAGTCTGTCAAGCTGGGCCTGAGCCCCCGAGGGGCCCTGGCCCTTTGCCGCGCGGCCCGGGCCTACGCCCTGGTGGCGGGCAGGGATTACTGCGTTCCTGACGACGTCAAGGCCGTGGCAGTGCCGGTGGTCTCCCACCGCCTGGTCCTGGATACAAGCCTCTACGGAGTCGCCCGGATCGCGGAGTCGGACGAGGCGGTGGCCGGGATACTGCGGACCGTCTCCGCTCCCTGAGGGGGGAGGGCTGAGATGAGGCTGACCCGTTTCGGTTGGGGCTGCCTGCTGATGGCGGTTCTTGCCCTCATGTCAGCCGCCACCACTGGAAACAACCTCCTCTACCTTTTGGAGAGCGCTCTCCTCTCCTCCCTGCTCCTCTCTGCCCTCTGGGGCCGGCTCAACCTCAAGGGGCTCGCGGCGCGGGCGGAGTTCCCAGAGAGGGTCTTCCGGGGGGCCGAATTTCCACTTCGGATTTTTCTTGAGAACCGCAGGCCATGGTCCGCGTTCTGGATCGAGGCCGCCTCCCTGTCCTTCCGCGGCAGGCGCCCTCGCGTGGAACGGATCTCTCCCAGGGCCCAGGCCTCGCTCGAGCTGCGCTACAGCCTTCCTCACAGGGGCTTGAACCTGGCCGACGACCTGGTCCTGGAGAGCCGCTTTCCCCTAGGGTTCATCCTCCACAGCAGGAGGCTTCCGGGAATCGTGGGCAACGCCCTCCCTCGCCCCAGCGAGGTGCATTCCCCTGCCGAGATCAAGGCCCAGGCCCAGGCCTCGGGCAAGCCGGTCCTGCGCAAGGGCTCGGGGGAGGAGCTCTACGGGATACGCGACTATGACCCCTCGGACAGCTCCCGCCTGATCAACTGGAAGCTGACGGCCAAGACTGGGCGCGCCCTGGTCAACGAGTACTGCGCACTCCAGGACTCCCGGGTGAGCGTGCGGGTGGGCGGGGGGGAGGGGGAGGCCGCGGAGCGCTCCATCGAGGAGGCGGCCGGGGCCTGCCGCTTCTACATAGACAGCGGGGCCGAGGTAAGGCTGGTGACTCTTGAGGGAGCGGTGGATTACGGCAAGGGCCTGCTCCAGCTCGATAGGATACTGGCCCTCCTTTCCCAGCTTGGCCCCGGCAAGACCCCCCGCCCTGTCCTTTCCTCCGCCCAGACTCGCGCGGGACTGCGGCTCTCCATTCTTCTCGAGCCTTTCCGGCCTGCCGCTCCGCCCGCCCCGGCGGACTGGCCGGCCTTGAGAGGCCTGACCTTCCTGGGTTCAGCCCTGGTCCTGGCCGGGATGTTCCTGATCGGGGAGATCAGCCCCTGGATCCTGGCCGCCTGCGCGCCTGTTGTCCCTCTCGGCTACCGGCTCTCCCAGCGCGGGGGGCCCAGGCTTCCAGCCTGGCTCTGGACCCTCCTCTCCTTGGGCGTGCTTTTCTATGTCCTCTTCGTGGGCTGGCGCGTCCAAGGGGTGATAGTGGCCAACGCCTATCTCCTCATCTATCTCATCGCCAACAGGGCCCTCAGCGAGGTGAAAAGAGAGGAGCTGGGCCAGGTCTTCCTGATCCTGCTTCTGGGCTTCTTCCTTGTTTCCGGCCTGACGATCAGCCTTTGGTATTTCCTTCTTTTCCTTCTGTATTTGGCCTTCGCGGCCGCCTGGCTCATGCTTGCGGCCGGGGCGGACCCCGGGGGCTGGCGTGGCTGGTCCTGGGCCTGGGCGGGCCTGGTCTCATGCGGCCTGGGGCTCTCCGGCATTCTCTTCGCGCTCGCCCCTCGCTTCGAGGGTCTGCGCCGGATCAACCCCATCCTGGCCGTCGGCCTCGACAAGCTCCAGATCAAGACCTCGGCCGTCACCGGGTTTACCGAGAACGTTTCCCTGGGTTTTTTCGGAGAGCTCAAGAGGTCCTCCTCCAGGGCCATGAGGGTCAGGCCTCCCTTCCCGCCTGGCGGGCGGCCCGGGGCCCTCAGGATCCGGGGCGCAGCCTTTGACGTCTTCGACGGCCGCCGTTGGAGCAGGCCCAAGGAGGATTTCCGCTACCGGCTGAGGAGGCAGGTCCGGACCAGCACCTTCGGCCGGGGCTGGGCCCAGGCCCGCGGGGAGCAGATGTTCTTCCCTTCCCGCCCTCCGGCCCGGCCCCAGCCCCCCTACGAGTTCGTGATCTACCCCATGGGCGTCTCCGTCCTCTTCAGCGTCGGGACTCCCTGGCTCGTCGAGGGACTCCCCTCGACCCCCTCCTTCGACCACACGGACAGCGTCTCCCTGCCGGCGCCCTACGTGGCGGGGATCAGCTATCGCCTCTATCCCGCCGAGGGCTTGGCGGGCTTCGCCTCCCTGGAAGGCTCCTCAAGGGCTTTAGAGCGCCTTCTCCAGGCTCCGGAAAGCCCGAGGGTCCGGGACCTGGCCCTGCGCCTCACGGCCGGGGCCAGGGACGACTCCCAGAAGGTCCGCGCGATCGAGGGCTACCTGCGCCGTGGCTACGGCTATTCCACTTTCTCGGACAGCAGGAACAGGAGCCTGGAGGATTTCCTTTTTTCCCACAAGCGCGGCAACTGCGAGTATTTCGCCACGGCCGGAGCCGTCCTCCTGCGCCACGCGGGGGTGCCGGCCAGGCTCGTGACCGGGTTTTTGGCCGAGGACTGGAACGAATACGGGAAATTCTACGACGTGCGCCAGAGGAACGCCCATGCCTGGGTCGAGGCCTACCTCCCCGGGAAGGGTTGGGTCACCGTGGACCCCACTCCCCCGGCAGGGGCCTTCTCGGCCTCGGCCGATCTCCTGACCCGGCGCCTGGAGAGGCTCTTCAACGCGGTGCAGGCCGAGTGGTACCGCAGGGTCATAGGCTATGATCAGTCTGTCCAGAGGAACACCTTCAGGCGCCTGGGGCTGGCGCTCACGCCCGAGCTGCTGCTCCTCTGGGGCCGGCAGGCCTTCTGGATCGCCTTGCTCCTGGCCCTGGCCGGAGGGGCGGGGCTGGCCCTCAGGCGCCTGAGCGGGCTGCTTCGGGCTAGTCCAGCCGGGTCCTACCCGCGCGCCCAGGCTGCCCTGGCGCGCGCCGGGCTTGCCCGCCAGGCGCATCTTACCCCGCGGGAATACGCCCAATGGGTGATGAGCCGCAGGCCTGATCTGGGGGCCCTGGCCTTCCTGGCGGAGCTGCACTACCTTGAGGCCTACAGCCCGCGGGGGCTCTCCCGGGAGGAAGGGGTGGAGTCCCGCAGGCTCTACCAGGAGATCAGGTCCAGGCTCTGATCAGCCCCGGCTCAGTGAGATCAGGTACCTGGCCAGGGAAGGCCCCACCTGGGCCTTGGCCTTCCTGTCGTAGCCGCAGAACATGGGAGAGACGTTGCATTCCAGGAAGGTGTAGCGTTTTTTGCCGTCCCACTTGAGGTCTATGCCTGTAAAGAGGAGCTTGCAGGCCCGGGCCGCCTTGAGGCAGAGCCTCCGGACCTCCTGGGGAAGCCTGATCGGTTCGACCGGCCCTTCCCCCTCCCGGAAGTCAAGCTTCTCGGTGTGGATGATGGAGCTTGAGACCACACGGGGCCCCACCACGTAGACCCGGACGTTGAAGCCGGGCACCAGCTCCTGGAAGGTCACCGGGGCGTTTTTGAGGAGCTCCAAGCGGGAGCTCGTTAGGTCAGAGGGCAGAAGCTCGCGGGTTGCGGCCCCGCCTGTGACGGGTTTGTAGATCACCCTCTTGCAGAGGCGGGCGAAGGCCCGAACCCTCCCGGGATCGTTGGTGACCAGGGTCCGCGGCAGGGGGATTCCGGCTGACTTTAGGCGCTCAAGCTGGAAAGGCTTGAACATGGTGTATTGGGATTCCAGCGGGTTGACGAGCCTGACCCCTTTGGAGCGCAGCCAAAACAGGAGGGAGGAGAGGAAGTTGCTTTTTTCCCTTAACCTCATCAGGGTGCCATACCAGTTCCGCTCCATGTCCTTGCGAATTCCCTGCCCGAGTTGTTCCGGAGACGAGAAGGTGGACCTTAGGTAGGCGACGCGAATGGAGGAGAGGCGGGCCTCTGCGTAGCTTGCGCGGCCGGGCTCCAAGGATGCTGCGACCTTTTCAGGAAAGTCAGCCGTCTCAAGCAGGCAGGGTCTCTCCCCAAGCTCTTTGAGGCATTGGAAAATGTAGGCGGACTGGAGCTCCTTGCGCGAGCCGACCACTGCGATCACAGGGTGTTCTCTCAGGGAAAACAACTCATAAAGCAATGCCCGCCCTTCCGCGGCAGGCGCAGACCAGCCCTTGAGAGCGCAAAGTCGCTAGCAGCCGGAATTTGGTTCTTCCCCGCAGGCCAAGGTGGTAAAGAGCGGCTCCTCAATCGCCTCTGCAGCGGCGATGGGGACAGTCACGAGGGCGCTGATACCGTTGTTTCCGCCCTTAGCCAGGTCAAGCTCCCTCTTCGAGAGCAACCGCGCTTTTGGCAGCTCCTCAAGGCCTGCTATGAACAGTCTCCTTTTCATGGGCAGCCTCCTGACATCTCCAAGTATGGCCCCTAGAACTAATTTTGTCAACCACGCCTTTGTTACTGATTGCAACATTGGTGTTACAAGGCTGCCCGGGTCCCTACATGAGGGGCCTGGGCCGTTATGTAACAAGACTGTTGCAATCTGTAACATTGTTGAGGTTTGACAAAATGGGGAACTAGGGCTAAATACTAAGAGAGGGGCTTGGAGGATGAAAGACGCGTAAGGAGGGGCTGATGAAAAAGTTTAAGGACTTGCCTGGCTGTAGGGGAGTGTCCAGCAAGGAGGCAGCAGGGGTGAGGGGGGGAAACCTAACAGCCTGTCCTGCCAACCTTGCGTTGCTTCTATTGCCTGACGAAGCTGCACCGGATGGCATCGAATTGTCTTGTCTAGGGGGCAACGGCCCTGTCTTTCCTGCTTAGTTGAAGAGGGGGAACTATGAACGACATAAGTTTTGCTCGGGTTTTGTCGCGGGAAGAGGCGGAGGCTGCCAGGGGCGGCGCCATTGCTCTTTTCATCATTCCTGCGGCACCTTCGGCTGGTGACAACCCGCCGGAAACCGCTCCTCGATCGTTTGGGCCTCTTTGCCCGCCGCCGAACGACGACTTGTTCTGCATTTAAGAGGCGATCAGCTACATCTCCTCCGGGGCTGAAACCCCGAGAAGAGAGAGGCCTTCTTTGATCACGTCCCGCACTCCCGCGCAGAGAAGCAGCCTTGCGCGGGAGATCTCCTCCTCGCTTGGGTCCACCACCCGGCGCTTCTCGTAGAAGGGGTGGAAGAGCCCTGAGAGCTCCAGAACGTAGTTGGCCAGGGGATGGGGGGAGAGCTCCCTCTCGCAGGCCTTGAGGGTCTCTGGAAACCACGCGAGCTTGACGAGGAGCGCTCTCTCCTCGGGGGCATGCAGAAGCCGGGCGTCCGGCCCGGGCAGGGGAAGCTCCGCGGTCAGGAGGCCCTGCTTGGCCGCCTCCCTGAAGATCGAGCAGATCCTGGCGTGCACGTACTGGCAGTAGTAGACCGGGTTCTCGGAGGAGCGCTTCTTGGCCAGCTCCAGGTCGAAGTTGAGGTGGGAATCCGGGGTCCGCATGGCGAAGAAGAAGCGGCAGGCGTCCTTCCCCACCTCCTCCACGACCTCCCTTAGGGTCACGAACTCCCCAGCGCGCTTGGACATTTTGACAGGCTCCTTGCCGCGGAAGAGGTGCACGAGCTGGTGGATGATGGCGCGGAAGGAGTCCGGGGGATGCCCCAGGGCGGCGATCGCAGCCTTCATGCGCGGGACGTAGCCGTGGTGGTCCGCTCCCCATATGTCCACGAGCTCCCCATGGCCGCGCCGGTACTTGTCCTCGTGGTAGGCGATGTCCGCCAGGAAATAGGTGGGCTGCCCGTCGGCCCTGACCAGGACCCTGTCCTTGTCGTCCTCCGAACGCTCGGCGCCGGAGGTTCCCAGCCAGGTCGCCCCGTCCTTCTCGTAGACCATCCCCTTGTCCTTGAGCTTGCGGAGGGCGGCCGCAAGAGCCCCCCTCTGGTGCAGCTCGGACTCCAGGACCCAGCGGTCGAAGCGGACCCCGAAGGCCTCCATGTCCTGGCGGTGGCTCTTCAGGAAATAGTTCTCGATGGCCTGTCGCGCGAACTCCTCGGGGCTCCAGGAGTCCGCCTGCCCCTGTTGGCTCTCAGGGAGCCAAGGGGCTCTCGCCGTGGCTGCGATGTATTCGCCGAAATAGCCTCCCTCGGGAGGGGTCTGGCCGCGCCTCCTCGCGATCAGGGACTCACCCAGGAGCGTCACCTGGCGGCCCCTGTCGTTGACGTAGTACTCCCGTTCGGCTTTGTGGCCGATCTTCTCCAAGATCCTGGCCAGGGAGTCCCCTAGGGCCGCGGCCCGGCCCGAGGCCAGGTGCAGGGGGCCCGTGGGGTTGGCTGAGACGAATTCGATGAGGAGGCTGCGCTTGGGGCCCTCGTCCTGGCCGTAGCTTGAAGGGCTCAGGGTGATGGCTTTGAGGTTGGCGCAGAGGGCGGAGTGGCGCAGCCTCAGGTTGACGAAGCCCGGGGGGGAGGGCTCGGCTTTTTCCAGCTCTCCCGCCCCGGAAAGGGCCTGGGCCAGAGAGGCCGCGGCCTCCAGGGGATTTTTCCCGGCGGCCTTGGCCGCCTGGAAGGCCCAGGGGAGGCTTACGTCGGCGCTCACGTGAGCCGGCGGAAGGGAAAGGGGCAGCGCCTCGGGCAGGGCTATCCCGTGGGACCTGGCCCAGGCCCTGGCGCGGGAGCCCAGGGACCTGCGTAGGGCGGCCAAGATCATTGGCCGCCTGCGCGTGTAAGAGGAGATGGCGGCCAATGATTGACCGCGATATCCACCCTTCTCCCTAACCCTCTTCCCCTCGAGGGGAAGAGGGGGCGCTGAGCCCTAGGCATTCTTTCGGTCCTTGCGCCTGGGCCCGTGGTTGGCCCAGCGCATCCTGGGCGAGCCGTGGTAGAGCTTGTCCAAGGCGTAGAAGGCGCGCGCCTCGGCGGTCATCAGATGCACGAGGAGCCCCCCGAAGTCCAGGACCCTCCAGCGCTCGCTCCGGCGCGAGCGGCGCAGGCAGGAGACGCCCAGGAGCCGGGCCGCCTTTTTCACCTCGTCCTCCAGGCTCTCCAGGTGGGGCCTGGAGAGGGCGGTCACGATCAGCATGTAGTCCGTGACCGGGCTGGTCCGGGCGACGTTGAAGAGGGCTATCCCCTCGCCCTTTTTCTCCGAGGCGGCGCGGGCGGCCGCCACGGCCAGGGGCTTGAAGAGGGTCACGGCCTGGAGGTATGGGCCTGCACGGCCTTGAGCCGCTCCCGGAGCGCGTCCTCGGTGCGGAAGTTGATGTTCTCAAGGGCCGAGGTGAGCAGACGCGCGACCGTGGTCAGGGTCCGGCCGGTCTCGTTTTTGTCCTCCTCGCTCAAGGGCGCCTGGGAATGGAAGACCAGGTGGCCGCAGGGGCGCTTGGCCCCCGGGAGGGAGACGTAGTAGGTGGAGGAGTCGCACCAGAGGTTGCGGGTCTCGGTGGCAGGGGGGAGCTTTTGGGAGAGCCCCTGGAAGTCGTAGCCCCCGGTCGCGGCGGCCAACTCCAGCTCCTCGTTGAACGGGTTGTAGAGGGAAGCGGCCGCGGACCAGGAGCCCTCCAGGTGCGGCACCACGTGCTCCAGGACCCTTCCCATGAGCTCCTTGCCGCTGGGGACCGGCTCCAGGAGGAGTTGCGAGAGGTCGAAGAGGAGGGTCAGCTCGTTGGAGGTCCTTCTCAGGCGCTTGGACTGGACCTGGACGAGCTCCGCGAAGAAGCCGATCGCGAGCTCCGGGTGGGACTTGAGCCAGCGGTTGAGGTCTTCGCGCGCCAGCTCCAGGACCACGGCTGCCCCCGAGGCGCTGGCCCGGGCCGTCCTGGCCACGTCCTCGATCAAGGCCATCTCCCCGAAGCAGTCCCCCGGGCCCAGGATCGCGAGGTCCTTGAAGGCGCCGTTGGCGACCCTCTTCGAGATCTGGACGTGGCCGCTGGAGACGAAAAAGAGGCTGCTCCCCCTGCTCCCCTCCTCGAAGAGGACCTGCCCCTCCTGGAGGCTGATGGGCTTGAGGAACTCCCCCAGGGCGGCGAGCTTCTTCTCCGGGACCTGGTCCAGGAGGTGGAGGGACTTGAGGAGCTTGAGCCTGTCTTGTTCCATGGGCCCCTACATGGCGGTCGCGGTGACCCTTCCCGTGACCCCGGCCAGCTGCTTGAAGGCTTCCACGTTGTGGGCCCGGATGAGGCCCTCCTCGGGCGTGATCAGCCCCTGGCGGACCAGGTCCGCCAGGGCCTTGTCCATAGGGATCATGCCGAACTTGGCCCCGGTGTCAATAGCCCCATAGATCATGTGGGTCTTGCCTTCCCGGATGAGATTCGAGATCGCCGGGGTCATGACCAGGACCTCCCGGGCGGCCACGCGCCCCTCCCCGTCCTTGCGCGGGACCAGGATCTGGGAGACTATCCCCTGGAGGACCACCGCCAGCTGCACCCGGATCTGGGACTGCTGGTGCGGCGGGAAGACGTCTATGATGCGGTCGACCGACGAGGGGCAGTCCTGGGTGTGGAGGGTCCCGAAGCAGAGGTGCCCTGTTTCCGCCGCGGTGACCGCCAGTTGTATGGTCTCCAGGTCCCTCATCTCGCCCACCAGGATCACGTCCGGGTCCTGGCGGAGGGCGCTTTTCAAAGCCGCGTTGAAGTTCTTGGTGTTTTGCCCGACCTCCCGCTGCCGGAAAATCGACTTCTTCGAGTCGTAGACGAACTCGATCGGATCCTCGACCGTCAGGATGTGGCAGGCCTCCTTCTGGTTGACGAGCTCGATGATGCAGGCCAGAGTCGTGGACTTCCCGGAGCCTGTAGGACCCGTGACCAGGACCAGGCCCCTGGGGAGGTCCGCGAAGGCCTGGACGGCCGGGGACAGGCGCAACTGCTCGGGGGTCGGGATCTTGGAGGAGATCACGCGCATCACGGCCTCGACCCCGTTTTTCTGGAGGAGGACGTTCACCCGGAAGCGCGAGAGCCCGCTGACCGCGAAGGAGCAGTCCAGCTCCCAGTTCTCCTCGAACTTGGCCCGCTGCTCCTCGTAGAGGATCGAGTATATGAGGCGCTTGGACTCGTCCGCGTTGATCTTGGGAAAGCCCGGGATCTCGCAGATCTCCCCGTTTAAGCGCATCATGGGCGGCTTGCCCACCACGACGTGGATGTCGCTGGCTCCGGACTGGACGGCTGTCTTCAAGACCTCGACGAGTTCCATAGGCTACCTCTTTTTAGAACAAACTCCTTAATGGCAAAAAAGACCATAAGGCGTCTCAAAATGAGCGAAGCTCATTTTGAGTTCCACAATCCCTCGCCAGGACGACAGTCACGTCGACCAGGCTCTTGGGGCTGACCCGGGTCAGGGCCTCGGCCGCGGGGCAGCCCAGCATCTCGCGCACGGCTTGCGCGTTCTCGATACGGCCCAGGCGATCATAGATCAGTGTCCTGGCCCCCGGGGCTTGGTTGCCGTAGCTGACCACGTCCGCCCCCTTCGATCTTAGAATTTTTGTAGCCTCCGAGGCGAGGCCCTTAAGCCCGGAGGCGTTGAAGACCTCCACGGTGACGGGGCGGGTCGGGGGCCGGGCCTGGGCCGAGAAGAGGCGCGCCAGGAAGGCGCGTCGCGCCGGCCCCTCCGGGAGCCAGGCCGGGCGGAGGGCTTGCCTGGGGAGGCGCAGGATTTCGAGACCCAGGAGGAGGCGGTCGAAGCGGCCAATGGAGGAGGGCTCTTCCTCCTGGGGGGAGGGCTTTTGGAAGAGGCCCTTCCAGAAGCTCCTTTGGGCCAACCAGGCCCTGGCCGCCATTGGAGGCTCTCCCCCTGGCCAGGAGGCCTTTTCGTAGATCAGGGGCGGGAGGGCTTGAGGCGGGGGGTCCGGGAGATAAGGGAAGACGCGCTCTCGGGCCGCCTCAGCCATGGCCCTAACCGCGATTTTCTTGCCTGCCTCAGCCAAGCTGCGGCCGTAGGCGCCGGAGGGCCCTTCCTCTGGAACGTAAATGAGGTCCAGGGTCCGGCGCGAGGGGCGATAGAGGGCCAGGAACAGAAGGGGGCTGTCCCCTGCCGAATTCCCCTCTTCCCTGGGCTGCGCTGAGGGCTCGAGGGCAAGCCAGAAGAGCCAGGGGGTCTGCTCCCTCAGGGCGGCGGCCAGAGGCGAGCGGCTTTCGAGCCAGCAGAGGGCCCCCAGGCCGCAGAGAAGGAGGGCGGCTAGGGCCCGCTCGAGGCGGATGGCTCCTGAAGGGAATTCCATAGGGAGATGGTGAGCGGATGGATCCAAGAGCCCAGGGAGAAGGCATGCTGGGTCTTGGCGCGCACGCAGGCGCGGAATGCCTCGGTGAGGTCCTGGAAGGCGAGCCGGCGCAGTGAGGCCGCTCCAGGGTAGGCGCGGTCCTCGGAGCAGGCGTCGGCCACGTAGAGGAGGCGCCCCAGGGGGCCCATCCCGGATCTGCCCAGGGTATGGTCGCGGATCGCGGCTAGGATCTGGGGGTCCCTGAGGCCGGAACGCCTGCGGGCAAGATCAGCGCTCAGATAGGCGTGAAAGAGCAGGGGCTGGTGTCGGGCGATGGCCTTGGACCCGGGCACTGAGAGGCGCCTCTGCCGCGCCTCCTTGGCCATGCGCCCTACGGGGATGGACCTTCCCAGGTCATGGAGGAGCCCGGCCCACCGGGCTTTTTGGGGATCCAGGCCCCAGCGCTCGGCCAGCCTCTCGGCCAAGCGCGCCACGGCCAGGGTGTGGCGGAGCCTTTCCGGAGGGAGCAGGGTCCGGAGCTCCCTGAGGAGGGCCCTCCCGTAGAGACCGCGTCTCTCGATATAGGAGGCCACCGCGGTTCCCACCCAGGCCGAGACCTCCTCCCCTAGGGCAATGGCCCTGCGCAGGCGCGTCGAGGAGATCTCGGGCATGGGGCCGCTGAGGCGCTTGAAGAAAGCCGGGGGCCTTCCTCGGGTCCCCGGCCTTGGGGCCACCCACCAGAAGCAGAGGGCCTTGAGCTGCCGCTGGTCCTTCCAAGAATCGAAGGCAGCCGCCTCATCCGAGCCAAGCGCGAAATGGAGCTCGGCCTTGGGATGGAGGGCCACAAGGCGCCGGAGGGTGTCCACGGTGTAGACGCGCCTCCGGCTGCGGACTTCCAAGGTCTCGATCCTGGTCCGCCTCCGCCAGGGAGGCGGCAGGGAGGGCAGGAGCCCCAGCCGGACCATGGCCAGGCGCTCTTCGGCCGAGGCCCCGGGCAGGCTTTTGAGAGGGGCCTGGTAGGCTGGGATGATCAGGATGAGGTCCGGGCTTATGTGCCGAGCCGCGGAGGCCAGCAGGGCCGCGTGCCCGCGGTGGGGCGGGTCGAAGCTTCCGCCGAAGACCAGGAGGCGCACGTCGGGATTTTACCTTATCTGGCAAGCCCGCGTCTGACGTTGACGCCCCGCGTGGTTAAGGGGCCCGGAAGCGCAAGGAATCCCTCCACATGGCGGTGTTGTTGAAGTAGACGAAGGCCGGCCCGCGTCCGCAGAGGGACCTCAGGCGCTCGAGCTCGGCGTCCGAGTAGTCGTGCGCGTAGCGGATGCGGCCGCCCTCGTAGGCGCCGTGCAGCCGGAAGTAGCCCATCGAGCCCGCAAGCTGAGTCCGGGCCAGGGGGTCGGTCCCATGGATCAATCCCAGGTCCTCGCAGACCTTCTTGACCAGCCGATCGGTCCAACCCGCGCCGCGGGGCTCCCAAACCAGCAGGGCCTGCCCGCGCCTTATCTTCTTGAAGAAGCGGTATATGTCCCGGAGATGGTCGGCCCCCGGCGAGAAGTCGGGAGGAGTCTGGAACAGCACGAACTTAGCCTTCAAGGCCTCCACGATCGCCCGAGTTTTCTCCCAGGCCTCCCACACTTCCAGGGTGTCCTGAAAATGCCCGAAACGAGAGAGGGTCTTCTCCGGGATCTTCCCGCGCAGGCGGCGGTAGGTGGGGCTGGAGGGGCGGTGCGTGACTGCCTGCCAGGCCTTGAGGGAGTAGACGAAGCCCTCGGGGGCTTGCTTCCGCCAGCCCTCGGCCGTGGCGAGCCTAGGGAGATCGTAGAAGCTCGAGTTGATCTCGACCGTGTCGAGGCGGCGGAAGTACTCCGCGCGGCCCACGGGGAAACCGCAGCAGCCCACGCGCAGAGCCATAGGAGTCCGATTCTATGATTTTAGGGCTCCGATTTGACAGGAAGGGAGCAAATCGGGGATCATAGCTTCCGCTTATGGCTGATGTGCGTCCATTCCCAGGCCTGCGCTTCGATCCCTCGCGGGCCGCTCTGGCCGAGGTCCTTTGCCCCCCCTACGACGTGATCGGGCCCGAGGAGGCCCGGGGCTTGAGACAGGGGCCCTGGAACGTGATCCATCTGGAGCTCCCCGAGGGCCAAGGGGACGCCAAGTACCTCAGGGCTGGCCGGACCTGGAGAGAGTGGCGGACCAGGGGCCTTCTCCTGCAGGACCCCCCTTCCCTTTACGTCCTGGAGGAGAGCTTCGGGCTCGGGGGCAGGCCCTTGCGCCGCATGGGTTTTTTGGCCGCCCTCGGGGTCGCGCCCTCGGCGGCCGGGTGCGTCCTGGCCCATGAGCGGACCCTGCCCAAGCCCAAGGCTGATCGCCTGAGCCTGGTTGAGTCCGTGAAGGCCAACATCAGCCCGATTTTCGGCCTCTTCCCCGACCCGGGAGGCCGGGTCCGAAAGGCCCTTCGACGGGCGGCGCGGCGGAGCCCGGTTTCTTCGGAGCGATGGCGCGGCGTCGCATACAGGCTCTGGAGGGTTTCGGATTCCCGCGAGTCGGGTCTGCTCAGGCGCGCCTTGGCTCGCGCGAAGATTCTCATCGCCGACGGCCACCACCGCTACGAGGTCAGCCGCGAATACTACCTGCGGACTCGCCGGAGCGCGGCCTCGGGGGTCCTGGCCTACCTCTGCCCCGAGGAGGACGAGGGCCTGGTGGTTTTGCCGACGCACCGAGTGGTGGTCGGGGGAGCCCTGGAGGAGGCGCGCAGGCTCTGCCGGCTGACCCCTTGCCGCTCCCTCTCCCAGCTCCTCTCCCGTCTTGAGCGCTCGGGCAATCCCTATGCCTGCGGCCTTTGGGCAGGCCGCTTTTTCCTGGCGGAGCCCAAAAACAGGGGCGGATGCCGAAGCGGGCTGTGCGTGGAGTGGCTGGGGAGATTCCTGCTCAAGGGCCCGCCTGAGAGGATCGGCTATACCCCGGATCCACGGGAGGCTCTGGCGAGGGCCCGGGACCTGGGCGGGACGGCCGTGTTCGTCAAGCCTTTGCGCGTGCCGCAGATCCGCCGCGCGGTGCGCGCGATCGGGCTTCTGCCTCCCAAGTCCACCTACTTCTACCCCAAGATCCCCGCTGGGCTGGTCTTTAATCCCTTGGACAGAGCTTCTACTCGGCCAGAAGGACCGGCGCGCAGGGCGGAGGGACCCGGGCCGGGAGGGAAGAGAAGTAGTCTTCTATGAGGAGCCTGATCAAGGCCGGGTCGGTGGTGCGGCAGACCTCAGTCCTCAGGGACTTGCAGTCCGGAAGGCCCGCCGTGTACCAGACCACGATCCGGCGCATGGCGAGGGCCGCGAGCCTTTCTCCCTGGTGACGGATCTCCAGCCCTAAGTGCTGGAGCAGGGTGTCGCGTCTCTCGGCCGCGCTGGGCGCAGTGGGCGGATCAGGGCAGCCTTCCATGACCCTCTCCAGGTTGCGGTAGACCCAGGGGTTTCCCAGCCCCGAGCGCCCGACCATGATCCCGTCGCAGGAGCTCTGGGCCTTGAGAAGCAGGGCATCCTCCGGAGCGGTCACGTCCCCGTTTCCGATGACCGGGATCCTGACGGCCTGCTTGACCAGGCCGATGGCCCGGTAGTCGGCCTTCCCCGAGTAGCCCTGCTCCTGTGTGCGGCCGTGGACGCTCACGGCGCAGAGCCCGCAGTCCTCGGCCAGGCGAGCCATCCGTACAGCCTCCGCGCCGCTTGCGTCCTGGAAGCCCTTTCGCATCTTGACGGTGACCGGGATTCCGGCGACGGCTCCACGCACGGCCTTGAAGATCCTTTCCGCCTTCTCTGGCTCCCGAAGCAGGGCCGCTCCCTCGCCGTTGGACACCACCTTCCTGACCGGGCAGCCCAGGTTCAAGTCCAGGAGGTCGAAGCCCAGGCCCTCGATGATCCGGGCCGCCTCGGCCATGATCCCGGGGTCGCAGCCCAGGAGCTGGGCTCCCAGGGGCCGGTCCTCCGGGGCGCTCTGCAGGAGCCTGAGGGTCTTTTCGTTTTCGCGCACCAGGGCCTGGGCCGAGACCATCTCCAGGAAGGAGAAGGCCAGGCCCTTCTCGCGCGCGATGAGCCTGAAGGGGAGGTCCGTGCAGGCGGCCATGGGGGACTGGATGATGCAGGAGGGCAGGCGCAGGTCCCCGATCCGGAGTTCCACGAAGGAATTTTATCAAATGATGTATAATCAGGGACACCGCCCATGTC
>CAYLZQ010000005.1:15036-16564 GCA_964388045.1 uncultured Elusimicrobia bacterium
TGTCCGCTGGGGGATGACATGCAACGGCCCAAGATCCTGATCACGCGTCGCATCCCGGAGGAGGCCTTGAGGCTTCTTGTGCCGCACTTCGAGGTCGCCCACTACGACAAGCCCACGGCCATCCCCAGGAGGCTGCTGCTTTCCAAGATCCGGGACAAGGAGGGGCTCCTGTGCCTTCTCACGGACAAGGTGGACCGCGAGCTCCTGGACATGGCCCCGGGGCTCAAGGCCGTCTCGACCTACTCCGTGGGCTTCGACCACATAGACCTGGCAGCCTGCGCCGAGCGCCGGATCGCGGTCACCAACACCCCCGGGGTCCTCACCGAGACGGTGGCGGACTTCACCTGGGCCCTGATCCTGGCTGTCGCCCGGCGGGTGGTCGAGGGGGACCGCTTCATGCGGGCCGGCCGCTACAAGGGCTGGGATCCCCTGATGCTCCTGGGGACAGACGTCCATGGAAAGACCCTGGGGATCGTGGGCTTCGGCCGCATCGGCCAGGCCGTGGCCCGCCGGGCCCTGGGATTCGGGATGAGGGTCCTCTACTACGACACCCAGAGGATCTTCCCGGAGGTGGAGAGGCAGTTCGGGGCCCGTTTCGCCGACTTCAAGGAGCTTCTCCGGCAGTCGGACTTCGTTTCCCTCCATACCGTCCTGGACGCAGGCACCCTTCACCTGATCGACGAGGAGGCCCTGGCCCTGATGAAGCCCTCGGCCTGTCTGATCAACACGGCCAGGGGCCCGATCGTGGACGAGCGCGCCCTGGCCGCCGCCTTGAGGTCCGGGCGCATCCGGGGGGCGGCCCTGGACGTCTACGAGCGGGAGCCCAGCGCGGTCCCGGGCCTTGGGAGGCTCTCCAACGTCGTGATGGCGCCTCACATCGCCAGCGCCTCCGAGGAGACGCGCACGCGCATGGGGGTCATGGCCGCCGAGGGCCTCCTCGACGTCCTGGTCCGCCGCCGCAGGCCCGAGCACGCCGCCAACCCCGAGGTCTGCGAGAAGATGTTCTCGGCGGCATGAAGGACGGGAGCCTCCGGGGCAAGCGCGCCGTGGTCCTGGTCGAGGAGCAGTACCAGGAGCTGGAGGTCTGGGTCCCCTACTACCGCCTCAAGGAGGCCGGGGCCCGGGTCCTCCTCCTGGGCCGGGAGAAGGGCCTGACCTACAAGGGCAAGTTCGGCTATCCGGCCGTCGCCGAGGCCGGCTACCGGGAGATCAAGGGGAGGCTTGACTGCGTGGTGATCCCCGGGGGCTTCGCCCCCGACTACCTCCGCCGCTATCCTGAGCCCGCGCGCCTGGTGGCCGAGGTCTTCAAGGCTGGGGGGCTCCTCGCCTCGATCTGCCACGGGGCCTGGCTCCTCTGCTCGGCGGGGATCCTCAAGGGCAGGACCGCGACCTGCTTCTACGCCATCGCCGACGACCTGAAAAACGCGGGCGCCCGCTACGTGGACCGCGAGGTGGTCGTGGATGGCAATCTCATCACATCCCGCAAGCCGGAGGATCTGCCGGCCTTCTGCTCCGAGATCGTGAAAGC
>CAYLZQ010000006.1:0-16248 GCA_964388045.1 uncultured Elusimicrobia bacterium
ATCGGCGATGATCTCCCGGCTCGGCAGCGAGTACAACATCCCGTCGTGACCCATGGCGATCCCGTCGTCCACGCCGATCGTGTTGAACTCGAACGGGACGCCGCCCGCCTCGCGGACCGCGGCCTTGACGATCTTGGCGAACTCCTGGAGGTGAGCGTGGCCTGGCACGATATCCACGTAGGAGTTGCAGATCCCGATGAAGGGCTTGTCGAAATCCTCGTCCTTGAGCCCCTTGAGCGCGCGCCCCATCTCCACGCTCATGGCGCCGAAGACCTCCTCGTCGGCCCAGGGGGCGGCGGCCGGGACCCCTGGAAAAAGCAGCAGGACCAGGAGGGCCGGCCCTCCTGCGCGGAGTGAATATGCTAAATTGCTCCCAAGCGGATGAACCACGATCTCTTCGATCTCGGCGAAGATTACGACGCCATGCTCGCCCAAGGGCTCAGGCTTTCGGGCGAAGACAAACGATATTTCATCAGGGGACGCCTGCGCAAGCTGCGGGAGAGCCTTCCGCCTCCTTTCTCCCCCCGCCGCATCCTGGATTTCGGCTGCGGGACCGGGGACGCCGCGCGCGAGCTGGCCGACGCCTTCCCCGGGGCCAGGGTGCTGGGGCTCGAGGCCTCGGAGAATATGCTGGCCCACGCGCGGCGGATGCACCCTGGCGGAGCGCTCTCCTTCGCCGCGATCCGGGATTTCCAAGAAACCGGGGTCTTTGATCTTTGCCACGTCAACGGGGTCTTCCACCACATCGCCCCGGCGGGAAGGCTCAAGGCCGCCGCGGCCCTCTGCCGCTTCCTCGCCCCGGGAGGGCGCCTGGCCTTCTTCGAGAACAACCCCTGGAACCCCGGGACCCGCTGGGTCATGAGCCGCATCCCCTTCGACCGGGACGCCAAACCCTTGAGCCCCCCGGAGGCTCGGAGCCTCCTCAGAGAGGCGGGCTTCGCTGATCCGGCCCCGACCCTTTTTCTGTTCTACTTTCCGCGCCCGCTCGCCTTTCTTCGCTTCAGCGAGCCCTGGCTGGAGAGGCTGCCCCTGGGCGCCCAGTACTTCATCCTCGCGGCCAAGCCTTGATCTTCTCCCATGCCCGGCACAGGGCGCAGGAGGCAAAGAGAATCATCCAGGGCATGAGGGAAAACCGATACCTGAGCATGGTGAAGATCAAGGCGTGGAGCAAGCTCAGGGAGAATAGGAAAAGATAAGGCCACAGGGCTTGCGGCGGCCTTAGGCGCGCGAGGGCGATGCCCAGAAAGCCCAGGGGGATGATCCAGCCGTCAGTAAGAAGACTCGCCAGCCTGATTGCCGAGTAAGAATGGGCGTAGGTCCTTGGCCTGGGCAGGATCCTCCACTGGTCCCAGAAGAGGCGCCAGGCGACCAGCTTGAGGTAGGAACCTGGATCCCGCATAACGCGGGCCGCCGCAGCCCTCCAGAAGAATTGCTCCCTGGCCATCGGGGACAGTCCGGCCCCTTCCTGCGTGACCGGGTCCTTGGCCAGGATCTCCGACTGGCGTGGGGTGCCACCCTCTTGCTGTGGCACAATGAGGTAGGTATAGAAGGTGCTTGCGGCCCCTGCGGTGGAGCCCAGGATCCAAGTCCCGAAGGCCCGATGATTGCGAAGAGGCCACAGGGCATATAGGGAAACGAATACGGCCAGATAGGCCGCGCTCCAGCGCAGGGGCCGCAGCCATGACCAGCCAGGGCTTCTAGGGCCAGCAGAGCGAGCGGCCTCGAGGCGGTCGAGCGCAAGAAAGCCTAGCGGCGCCAGGATGAGCCCGAAGGGCAGGAAGGTCGTGTTGGTCAGGGCCGCGAGCGCGTTGATTGCGCCGGCTGCGGCAAAGGCCGCCCCGGTCGAGCGCCGCCAAGCCGCTAGCAAAGCCAAGATGGAGAGGATCCCCATGAGAAGCATGAAGCTCTCCCTGAGGGGTTGGGCCGCGTAATACAGGAAAGGCGGGTAGAAGGCGCAGACCGCGACCGCCAGGGTCGCAGGGCAAGTCCCGAAGAGCCTCTCCCCGGCTGAAAAAAGAACCCACAAGGCCAGGGTGGAAAGAAGGCAGTTGAGGATCAAGAGGGTCAGGTAGCGCTTCCCGAAAAGAGCAAAGGCGATTCCCAGCGCCACCGGGTATCCAGGCTCCCGCTGCGCGCTGGGCTTCCCATCCTCGGAAAGACTCAGGGAGTCCGCAAACGAGGCGGCCAGCGCCACGTAGCCGTCCGGGTCAAGCTCGGAGCCCGCCTGCGGCCGCTCGTAGCGGAGCCATATCCCTTCCCTGGGCGGATAGGCCAGACCATAGCCCAACCGGGCCAGGAAAGCCGCGACCAGGAGCCAGGGAAGGAGGAAACGGCGCGTCATTTCTTGGACGGGATGACCTCATAGCCCGTGTAAGTCGCGCCGGGAGTGGGCGAGGCCAGGGACGGCACGGCCTTGAGGCGGCCCAAGGCCTGGGCCTTCTGGTAGACAACGGTCAGGTTCTTCTTGGCCAGCTCGAAGTTGGGATCCAGGGCCAGAGCCCGGCGGTAGGCGCCCTCGGCTTCAGGGAGCCTCTCGAGCATGAAATAGGCGTTGCCCAGGTTGGTATAGGCGTCCGCCGATTCATGGCGGTGGACCGGCGCCCCCTGCTGGACATAGCCCTGGTAGGATAGGATGCTGTTCCTCAAAAAGGGTTTCGCGATCAGCCGGGGGTCCACGGCGCACATCGGCGCCTGGATCAGGTCCTCCATGGCCTTGGCCGCCTCCGCGTAGCGCCTCTGGATCATGTAGACCTGGTAGAGGCGGAAGTAATTGAGCGCAAAGACTGGATCTATCTGCTGGTAAAGCTTGAAGCGCCGGATGGCCCTATCCAGGAAAAACCCCACCTCCTGGGAGCGGCCGTTGCTGGACGCCCACTCGGCGCGCTTGAGGTGCAGGGCTCCGACCTGGTGGTGAGTCTGGACGTAGTTCGGGGCAAGCCTGCGGACCTCGTTGTAGGAGTCCAGGGCGCGCTCGTAATCGTCGCGCGGGAGGCTCTCCTGGTCCCCCCAGGCGGGGTTGTAGATCCTGCGCATGTCGAAGCGGTCGTTGAAGACGTTTCCCATGAAATAGCGGGACATCACGAAGTCGGGGTTGTGCTTGCGGACCAGGAGGTAGTGCTCAAGGGCCTTCTCCCAGTTGCGCACCTTCGAGAAGGCGATCGCGACGTTGTGGTGGATGTCGGCCTTGAAATAGCCCCAGAAGAGGTAGAGGGGCTGCAAGGCGGCGAGGACCAGCAGGGAGACCAGCGGGTTCTCGGAGAGGTAGACCAGCCTCGCGAAGATCCAGGACAGGGAGGCGACACAGCCCACCAGGACCCCCCAGGCAAGCCACCACTGCAGGACCTCCCCTCCCAGGCTCAGGCTCTGGAGAGGACCCTGAAGATAGGAGAATTCCTGGAGGATCAGGAAGCCCACGTAGGCCAGCCCGGCCCAGGCGGCCAGGCGCGCGGGCCAGATCAGGAACTCGGACAATACCTTCCAAAAAGACGACGGCGCATCGGAGGCTCCGCGCGCCTCTGATAAGGACTTGTGGAGCTCATAGAGCCCGCGGCCGCGCGCGAGGTTGACGATCATCCCCGTCAGCAGGCCCAGGTAGACGCCGGAGGAAACGAAGCGGAGGCTCACGTCGAAAAAGTTGTGGCCGAGCATGCCCATCAGGGCCACCAGATATCCGACCAGGTCGTAGGCCCGAGGGGGGGCCCGGCCCTCCTTGAGCTTGAAGAGGGTCGTCATCTGGCCCAGGGACCGGAAACCGACGACAAGGGTGCTGATGATCAGCCAGAGGAAAACCCCGAAGCCGAGGATCCCGTTGTCGAAGAGCTGCTCGAGGTACTCGTTCTCCGCGTGGTCGGTCTCCGTGTTGTGCTTGCCCTCGATGTGGAAGATGGGGGGGCGGCGGAAGGCGGGATAGATGGGAGGGAAGCTCCCCACCCCGGTCCCGATCAGGGGCTGGGTCATGATCATCTCCCAGGTCGCCTCCCAGGTGAAGAGCCGGAAGTTGACAGAGACGATGCGGGCCTGGAGGTCCTTGGCCACGAAACCCACGAAACCCAGCACCCCCGCCGTCACCAGGCCCAGGACGGGCTTCCGGTAGGGGGCCACCTGCTCCGGGAAATAGAGGAAGGCGATCACGCCCAGGAAGAAGAGGACCATGGCAAAACCAAGCCAGGCCCCCTTGGTCCCCGTCGCCACGAGGTCCACCAGGAGCATGAAGAGCAGCGGCAGGAGGATTTTCCTGCGCGTCTTGAGGTACTGGGTGAGGAGGATCGGGAAGAGGATGACCAGGAAATCCGCGAAGAAATTCGGATTGCCGTAGGTCGAGAAGACCCGGTCGCCGAAGGCCCCGCGCCAGATGAATGGGTCTATCCCCTTCCCGATGCCGGAGGGAAACCACCTCAGGTCCAGGAACTGCAGGAAGCCGTAGCCGATCGCGATCCATCCCGCCAGGATCAGGATCCTGCTCAGCCGCTCGACCCCCTGGGCGTTCAGCTCGTAGATCGCGATCAAGGCCGCCACCATGAAGAAGAAATGCCGCAGGAAGAAGTCCACGCTGGCCATGTGATAGGGGGCGTGGAGGAAGGAGAGGATGCCGACCAGGAGGTAGGCCAGGAAAGGGGAAAGGCACACCAGGTCTTTCTTCGTGAAGGCGGCCCCCCTCGCCTCGATCAAGCGCGCCAGCCAAAGGACCAGGAGGGCCAGCCCCCCCATCTGCATGACCGTGATCTTGACCTGGGCCGAGTCGTAGGTCCGCAGGTAGAAGAGGGAGGAGATCAGCAGATAGAGGATCGGAAGCCACCAGGTGAGAACGCGGTGGGCGAAGGACTCGGCGCTTGCGGCCTGAGCGCCTGCGCGCCGCTTGGGCTGCTCGGGCATGCCGTCTAGAGCCCCGCCCGAATTTCTCGCCAGAGCTGCCTGAGAAAGACAAGCCCCGTGGGAAGGGACTCGGCCGTGCTCCGGCCTCCGAGGCGAGGACCCTCGCGGGTCGGGATCTCGGCCACCCTGAGCCCCAGCTTCATGGCCCTAATCGACATCTGGTATTCGATCACGAAGCCGTCCGCGTCGCAGGCCATGGCCTCGAAGGCCTGCCTCCGGACGGCCCTGAATCCGTTGATCGTATCCGTCACGAAGGGACCCCGGTTCCAGAGGAGGTTGGCGATCAGGCCGAAGGCCTGGTTCACCCACTTGCGGGGCCTGAACCGAGAGACGTCCTCCTCGTTGAAGGCCCCCGGCATCATCCGAGAGGCGACGG
The DNA here is from genome assembly GCA_964388045.1 of uncultured Elusimicrobia bacterium. GTDB lineage: Bacteria > Elusimicrobiota > Elusimicrobia > UBA1565 > UBA9628 > CAYLZQ01. The sequence goes on from CAYLZQ010000006.1 coordinate 5,249, forward strand.
CCATGTCGTAGCCCTCCCGGATCTTCTCCAAGAGCCGCGGGATGTCCGCCGGGTCCTCGTTGCCGTCCGGGCTGAAAAAAGCGAGAGCCTCCGCCTCGGTCGCCTCCGCGGCCACGCGGAAGGCGACCCCGCGCCCCCGGCGCGGCTGGTCCAGGATGCGCAAGCCCCGGGAAGCCAAAAACTCCCGGGTTCCATCCATGGAGCCCCCGTCCACCGCGAAGGCCTCGTCCGCGCAGCCCAAGGGAATCCTGTCGAAAATCTTGGGAAGGGCCTCTATCTCGTTATAGGTGAGAAGGACCAAGGCCCGCTTCATGGCCCACGCTCCGAGACCGGCGAACGGCTCCGGCGGCGAGCATGCCCTCGGCGCCAATTCTTGTACCACTCGATCGAGCGGCGCAGGCCCTCTTCCAGCCCCACCCGAGGCTCGAAGCCCGCCAGGGCCCTGGCCTTGGAGCTGTCGCAATTCCTGCGGGGCTGGCCCGAGGGCTTGGAGGGATCGAACCGAAGTTTTGCCTTTGAGCCCGCCAGCCTCAGGATCGTCCCCGCAAGCTCCCGGATCGTGACCTCCTCCTGGGTCCCCAGGTTGATCGGGTCCGCCTCGGCGTAACGCTCGGCGGCATCCAGGAGGCCGCGCGCCGCGTCCTCGACGTAGAGGAAGGATCTCCTCTGGGAGCCGTCTCCCCAGACCAGGATGGGATTCTCCCCCCCCGCGACCCGGCGGATCAAGGTCGCGATCACGTGGGCATCCTGAGAGTCGTAGTGGTCCCTTGGGCCGTAGGCGTTGTAGGGCCGGGCGATGGCCACGCGCAGGCCGAACTCCTCGTGAGCGGCCCGGCCCAGGTATTCGGCCATCCTCTTGGCCCAGCCGTAGCCCGCGTTGGTGGGCTCGGGCTCGCCCCGGAAGCCCTCCGCCTCGGGAGTGGGGATGAGGCAGTCCCTGGGGTAGACGCAGGCGGAGCTGACCGCCAGGAAGCGCTCGACCCCGGAGCGGCGGGCGGCCTCGATCATGTTGGCGGCGAGGAGCATGTTCTCCCGGAACATGGTCGCGTGGTGCCTGAAGTTGTAGCCCACCCCCGCCACGCGGGCCGCGAGGTTCAAGACGACCTCCTGGCCCCGGCAGGCCTTCAGGCAGCCCTCCAGGAGCAGGAAATCCTCGCGCAGAAGGCGCACGTCCTTGATTACTGCCTTTAGGTTCTCCCGCTTGCCGTGCGAGAAGTTGTCGGCCACGGTCACCCGGACCCCCCTCCCCCTGCGGAGGAGCTCCTCCACGACGTGGCTTCCAATGAAGCCAGCCCCTCCCGTGACGAGCACTTTCTTGCGGTCCCAGAAGCTCATGGCCTCTCCTGCGCGCGGGCGTCCCGCCCTTCCTGGCTCCCGGCAGCCTCCCGCTGGACTCCCAGGGCCAGGGGAAGATGGGCGACGATGGCCAGGGTTGCCGCGAAGCAGAGGAGGACTGTCCCCGAGATCACGGCCAGGCCCCCGGTCAGGAGGTAGACCCAGTGGATCGTGATCCTTCCGCTGGAGACGTACTCGAGGATGGTCCTGGAGTTGAGCAGGATTCCGCCTAGGGCCAGGAGCAGCCCAAGGCCCAGGGAGAGGGCCTCCAGTCCCGGGCTCTCCCCCAGGCCCCGCTGCCGCCGCGTCGCGAGGTCCGAGGCCCTCTGGGCGATGTAACCAAAGGAGAGGCAGATCAGCCCGCAGACGGCCAGGGTGAGGATCGTCAGCAGCCTGTAGATCATCCACTCCTCGAGATGGCGGTGCCGCAGGTAGTAGCTCACGGGCCCCAGGCTGTAGCCGAAGGCCGCAAGCCCGAAAATAAGCCCCAGGGGCCCGAAGACCCTGAAGGGATGGTAGGCGAAGACGATCCCCAGGATCACCCGCAGGAAGCGAAGCCCGTCGGCGAGGGCGTTGAGCTTCGAGCGCCCCCGGCGCTCGGCGTAAGGGACCTGGGCCTCGGCGATCCTGATCCCAAGGCAGGCGGCGCGGGCCGTCATGGCCGGGGTAAAATGCAGGCCCGCGGGCAGGGGAGAGAGGCGCTTGAGAAGCCCGCGCTTGAAAAGACGCATGCCGCTGGCCGCGTCTCGGACCGGGACCCCGGTCAGCCGCGAAACGACGAGGGCGAAGAAGCGGTTGCCCAGGGCGCGCAGCCCCGGCATCCTGGAACCCGGGTGGAGACGGTTTCCGATGGCGAGCATGGCCCCTTGCTCCTTGAGGGCGCGGTAGAGGGTCCCGAAGGCCAGGGGATCGCAGGTCCCGTCTCCGTCCAGGAAGCCCAGGTATTCGCCCCTGGCGGCCTCAAAACCAGTCCTTAGGGCCGCGCCATAGCCGCGGTTCCTGGGATGGACGATGAGGCGCACCTCGGGAAAACCCTCCGCGATCCGGCGGGTGCGGTCCCGCGAGCCATCGTCCACCAGGATCACCTCCACCTCCGAGAACCCCGCCTCGCGCAGGAGGGATTCCCGCGCGGCCAGGCACCTGCTGAGAAGATCGGCGACGGCCTCCTCTTCGTTATAGGCCGGAATGACGATGGAAAGGCTTTCCGGTTTCACAGGGGGGAGCGGAAGAAGGCATGCACCCGGGCCACCAGATAATCAATGTCCGCGCGGGCAAGATATTGATGGCAGCCGACGTAGAAGCCGCTTTGGTTGAGCCGCTTTGCCACGGGGTAGCGCTGCTCCAGGTCCCCGAACATTTTTTTATACACGGGCTGGTTGATGAGGGGCATGAGATCCCGCGTCTCGATCCCGCCGTCCTCCAGGAAATTGACGAGCCCGGTCTTGGGGCTGTCCCGCAGCACGATCGGGTAGAGCATGAACATGTGCTCGCGGCCCGGCGGGACCGTCGGAAGCTGAATTCGATCCTCGAGGTCCTTGAGGCCCTCCGTCAGCAGGCGCGCGTTCTTGAGGCGCGCCGCGATGTTCCTGTATTTCTCCTCGAGCTGGGCCAGGCCCAGGGCCGCCTCGAATTCGGTCGCCCGGAAGCTGTGGCCCAGGGAGACGAAGGAGAACCTCCTGGCGACCACGGCATGGAGCCTCTCCCCCCGCAGCCCATCATCGTCGTCGATGTGGAGATAGATCGAGTCCCGGCCGTGGTTCATGAGGCTTTTTAAGCGCACCGCGAGACGGGGGTCGTTGGTGGTGGCCAGGCCTCCGACCCCGGTCACGATATAATGGGCGACATAGGTCGAGAAGCAGCCGATGTCCCCCAGGGAGCCCACCTTGCGGCCCTTGTAAGCGGCGAAAAGCGTCTCGCAGGAGTCCTCGATGATCTTGAGGTTATAGCGCTTGGCGATGGAGCGGATGGGATCCATGTCGGCCGGAAGCCCCAGGAGGTGCACGGGGATCACCGCGCGCGTGCGCGGGGTGATCCTGGCCTCGATCAGGGCGGGGTCCATGTCGTAGGTCAGGGGGTCCACGTCCACGAAGACCGGGAGCATCCTGTTGTGGAGCACTATGTTGGCCGTGGCCACGAAAGTGACGGCCGGGACCAGGACCTCGTCTGCGTCAGCCCAGCCGTGCTCCTCCTTGAGGGCGGCCAGGGCGACGTGGAGGGCGCTGGTCCCCGAGTTCAAGAAAACGGCGAAGCGGCAGCCGTGCTCCCTGGCGAAGGCCCGCTCGAAGCGCTCCGAAAAGGGCCCGTGGGAGATGCGGTTGGATTCGATCACCCGGGAGAGGTAGCGCCTCTCCCGCGGGCCCATGCGGAAGTCCCCGACGCCTATCCGATGAGCCCTTTCCCCAGGCCGAAGCCGTGACCGTGCCATCGTGTTCAAGGGCGTATTTTATCATCTTGCGGGCCTGTTGGCATTAAGGGTGAAATGCTAAGATCGCATGAATGCCTGGCTTGTCGATTTCCGTCGTCATCCCCGCCTACAACGAACAGGAGGCCGTTGGCCCCGTGGTCGAAGGGGTAGGCCTCGCCCTCGGTGGCCGCGTCGGGGAATTCGAGATCATCGTGGTGGACGACGGCTCCACGGATGGCACGGCCGAAGCGGCGCGCAAGTCCGGCGCGACGGTCTTGTCGCATCCCGTCAACCGGGGCTACGGCCAAGCGCTTACCACGGGCATCCAGGCCGCCCAGCATGAATGGATGCTCATGATAGACGCGGACAGCTCCTATCCAACGACCGAGATTCCCAAACTTCTCGAGTTTGCGCCCGCCTTCGACCTGGTTATCGGGGCGAGGACCGGAGCCCATTTTTGGGGCAGCTCGGCCCAGGCCTTCCGACGCAAGGTCTACATCAAGATGACCGCCTTCATTGTCGGCGAAGCCATCCCAGACGCCAACTCGGGCCTTAGGCTGGTGCGTCGGTCCCTGGCTTTGGCTACCGGGCCAGTCAACTGCCTTGGCTACTCATTCACGACCACGATGACGCTCTCATTCCTAAAGGCCGGGCGCTTCGTCAAATACGTCCCCATCGCATTCCAGGTCCGCACGGGCAAGTCCAAGATCAGGCCGACTCGGGACATCTTGCGCGCCCTCCAAATCATGACCCAGGTGCTCATCGCCTATAACCCGCTCAAGCTCTTTGTAACTCTTGCCTCTCTGCCTGGAATCATCGGCCTGCTCCTTTGGCTTGGCTACCTCGGCAATGGTTCCGGATTCTGGCTTCTTTGCTCTACCTTATGCGGCTTGGCCGCGCTGCAGTGCTTTATGACAGGCTGCCTTCTTGATTCCATCCGCATGCACAGCCATCCCCACAATACCCCGAATCGTGATCCAAGACGCCTCTAGGGCCCAGACCCAGTGGGACGACTTTTTCCTTTATAACCCCGCCTCCCGGCACAGAAGGCGCATCCTGTTTGGGCTCATCAGCCGCTTCGCCCCCCAGGTCCGACATGCCCTGGACGTGGGCTGTGGGGATGGACGATTCCTGGAAGAACTTCAGGGGTTCTTCAACTGCCGCCTCTCTGGCATTGAGATCGGCGTGAGCTCGGCTCCCAGGCGATTGAGAGGCCGGCTTGAGCGTCTCTACAGAATCGACATCCAGGAGGCTGCCGTGGAGGGGCCATTCGACTTGGTCGCGTGCTCGGAAGTGCTAGAACACCTGCCGCGGCATGAGGCCGCAGCCCGCCACCTGGCCGCGATGTGCCGGGGTTTGCTCCTCGTGACGGTTCCAGCCCGCATGCGCGAAACAGACAAGCCGATGGGGCACCTGCGAGCCTACACTGAGCAGTCGCTCAAGAGCCTTTTAGAAGGAGCCGGCTTCGAAACCTTGGCCTGCTTCCGCTGGGGCTTTCCCTTCCACCAGCTCTACCGTTCCCTATTGGACATCCTGCCAGGCGCGGCCATGACAGGCTTCGGCAAAAGCCGCTACGGGCTTTCGCAGCGCCTCCTATGCCTTCTGCTTTACGCCCTTTTCTATTTAAGCGTTCCCGGCCTGGGAGAGCAGCTCTTCTACGCCGGACGGAAACGGGCCTCCGTCACTTCTTGACCCCGGAGCAGCGCCAACTGACTCCTTTATAGTTGGAAATATGCACCTGGTCGGACTCCCGGGGATCGAACCAGCGCTCCACCTGTTCGCGCCGGATGAAAAACGCCTGTGGAGCGATCAGCTTGTCGAAGACGTTCTGCGCGTTCTTCTTAAACGGCAGAATCCTAAAGTTGCCGAAGTAGTCGTAAAAAGGGAGCATCCCCCGCAGCGGCAACAAATACACTGACCAGACGAGCGGGTAAAGACACATGGTGACCGCGTAGGACAAAAGCAGCAAGACCCCGACCGGCAAGCCCCCTAGAAAGGCACGCTTGGCCCATTCCACCACGGTGCGGTTGAGGAAGTTCCCCTCATAGGAATAGGTCCATACGATCAGGCGTCCGCCTGGGCGCGTCAGGCGTTTGAGATTGGCAAAACTAATGTCCGGGTCGTCCGTGTGGTGGATGACCCCGAGGCAGTAGACCACATCGAAGAGCTCCGGGAAATCCACGCTGGCAAGATCCCCCTCCACCACCCGCACGTTAGGCAAGTCCTGGGTTTCCTGTCGCGCGATTTCCGCGGTGTTGAGGTCCACCCCCACCACCTCGCGCGCCCGCGAGGCCACCATGCGGATGTGATGGCCATGGCCACAGCCGGCGTCCAACACCCGCATGCCCGCGAAATCCTCCACTGTGGCAGGGCAGATCCATTCCTGAAACAAGAACAGAGAGTCGTCTTTGAATCGCGACCACTGCTCGACCCACTCTTGTTGTTTGCGCTGCATGACGCTCTATTCCTGCCCTGGGGCGCCCGCTGCCCGCAGGCGGTAGAGGGCCAGTCCCCCTTCCTGATGGACGCGCTCCCAGGGCCAGACCCGCTCCGTGGGCGAGAGCAGATACCCAGCCCCATGGGCCGCAACCAGGCGCTTGACCCGCCCGGGATCGAGCTCCCTGTCCGCACGGCTGAGCTCCGCCTCCAGCCCCTCCTCGTTGCGGATGCGAGACAGATCAAGGCCCAAAGCGCGCAGCCGCTCGGCCATGGGTTGGCCCGCTTCGCCATACATCATGCCGCCGTGGAGATAGTGCATGCAGGCGAAAACCGAACGCTCGGAGCGGGCCATGAAATCGAAGCATTTCGTGCCGAAAAGCTTTAACGGCGAAGCCATCAGCACAGCATCGGGCTGGGCATGCTCCCGAATCCAGTCCCCCATCCGAAAGAGGTCCTGGTCGCCAGGGTTCTGCGCCGGGCGCCAACGGCTCGCCGCTGCCCCCAGCACGATCAGGGCCGCGAGGGCCAGCGTAGGCGCGTGAGAACGCCCTCCCCGCCATGGCAGCCAAGCCCCTAGCACCGCGCACGCGGCAAGGGCGACCCCGGTCGCAGGATGAAACAGGGGCCGGGAGAACAGCCCTCCCTGCCTGCCCACCGCCCGGACCCCGGCCCAGAAGAGCTCGGGGGCTGCATGGAAGGCGAAGGGCGCCAGGGCGGCAAGCAGGGTAAGGCCTGCAGCGGCCCGGCGGGCCCAAACCCTGGCCGCCGCGCCCTGCTCCTGGAGCGAGTCCGCCAGCAGACAGGTCCCCAACCCGATGCCGACCAGGCGCAGGGCCAAGTCGTGCTGCGCGGACAGGGCCAAGGTCAGCAGGAAGGCGGGCCAGGGCCGGGGCGAGGCCTGGATCTCAGACGCCAGCCACGCGGCCAGAAGGAGCTGCCCGGCCAATTCAACGAGATAGAGCCCAATCCAGGGTTGGAGCTTGACGAGCACTCCCAATAGCGGCGCGCCTGGAGCATAGGCCCAGTAAGCCACGGAGCCCGAGACCAAAAGCGCCACGCACACTGCAGCCGCGCGCACCAGGAGAGGCAAGGCCCGGAGCTCCCGCGCTCGCCACGCCGCCATGGAAAAAAGCACCAGTCCCTCCAACGCAAAAACCCGGTCGGCCGCGCTGAAGCCAACGCCCCCGATCCAGGGAGCATGCAAGGCGATGGTCATCCGGACGAACTCGGGATCGTCGGGCGGGAAGGGAGTTCCTCCTACCAAGGTGACCAAAGGCAGGGCAAGCCCCGCAGCCGCAGCCATGCGCAACGCGGCGCCCCGCCGCAGCCTGGGATCCTGCCAGGCGCTCCATATCTCCTCCACAAACAGCCATGGCCAGAGGTAGATGGCTGGATTGGCGTGCAGATAGGTCGCAAGGCCCACGCCGGACCAAGCGGCCCAGCGCCGCCCCTCGGCCAAGGCTCCCACCCCCCACAAGAGCGGCACCATGCCCAAGGAACGCTCGAGCCACTGGATCGAGTAGGGAGCATCCGCCAGAAATAGCGGCATGTCCGCGCCGAAAAGGAGCACGGCCAGAAATGCAGCCTCGGTGCTGCCTGAGAGCACCAGAGCCAAACGAAACATGAACGCGGCCTGGGCCGCCCAGAGCAAGGCCTGCAGACCGCAGACCGCCCATTCAGGCCGAACGCCCCAGGCGGCCAGCCAGGCGAGCGCATAGGCCAGGGCCTTGGGAGCGAAGGTGTAGGGAGCCTGGAGAGACGCCTGCACCAGGAGGTCATGGCTCAGGCTGGCCGGATGCAGCAAGGCCTTGGTCAGGAATAGAACGTGGTGGTTTAAATCCAGCGGGATCCGCAGCCAGGCCAGAAACACGGCCAGCCCGATCGCCAAAAACCGGAGCATGCGGCCTTCCGGGCCCAACTGGGTCCGCTCCGCTTCGGGCACGCCCTCATGGTAGCGCATGAGTCGCGTCCCGAGCAAGAGCATCCCATTCCTGGGACCGAGGCCTCGCCCCAGTCAGGTCTCGGCCGCGGCCGCATGGTATATCTCCGCGGTCGCCCTGGCTGTGGCCTCCCAGGAGAAGCGCCGGCTCCACTCCAGGCCCCTGCCCCTCAGCTCGGCGCGCAGGCCTGGGTTCTCCAGGACCCTCCTGAGCTTGGCCGCCAGGTCATCCAGGAGGTGGGGATTGAAAACGATGGCGCCCGCCCCCTCTATCTCTTGGACCCAGCCCGTGGCGTTGGAGGCAAGGACCGGAACGCCGCAGGCGGAGGCCTCGACGGGCTGGGCCCCTCCCTCCTCGTAATAAGAGGAGTGCACCAATACCTCGGCCAGGTTGTAAAAGGCGGCCAAGTCCTTGTGGGGCACATGCCCGGAAAAATGAACGAGGCTTTCCATCCGGTTCCTTCGCACCCAGGACACGAGATCTGGGCCGTGCTCCTCAAGGCCCCCGGCCAGGACCAAATGGAGACCGCGCAGCCAAGAAGCCTCCCTGCATTCGCGCAGCAGACACAGGAGATGCTCTATGTTGTCCCGGAACTGGAAGGGCCCCACGCAAAGCAAAAAACGCTCAGGCAGAGCGTAGCGCCTGCGCGCCTCTTCCAGCGCCTTGCGGTCCTGGATGACCCTGAAAGTCTCGTGATCCACTCCGTAAGGCACGACCGTCATCTTCTTCTTGTCCACCGGGTAGTACTTGATGACAAAATCCCTGACCGTGCCCGAGAGGGCAATGATCCGCTGCGAGCGCAGCAGGTGAGGCAGCAGGATTTGATCGAACGCCTGGTGCCTGCCCACCAGCGACATCCCGGTTCCGTGAAGGGTGCAGACCCGAGCCGTGCGCCTCTCGTCCACCGGATGCCAGCCGGAATCGTGGAACACGTCAATCCCCCTGGGTTTCAGGAATTGCCTGTCCACCACCGGATAGCCCAGGCGCTCTTCAGCCAACCGCACCAGCCTCTGCGGCCACCGGCAAATCGCCAGGGCCACGTTGGGCGAGAAGAGCTTGGAGATTCGCGCCAGATGCCGCGCGTGGTCGCGGAAGAAGTAGCCGAACACCAGGAAATCGTCCTGAGGAGAGACGGGGCCCAGCGCGCGCACGAGGTTTTCCCCGTACACGGAAGGCCCCCGCGCCCCGGGGGAATAATAGGGGATCTCGATAGCGATCCTCATGATCCCCCCCCCGGCGCCGGCTCCGCGCGAAAACCCGCGAATTTTCTGAACAAGGCTCGGTCCTCTGAACCGAGAAAGTGCCATGTGGAACCGTAATAGAGCAAGCAGCCCCCAACGCAAAGCGCCACAAGTCTTGGCCAGCTTGAGGCGCTCGCATGGATGGGAAAAACCAGGGCCAGGAGAAGTCCGGCGCTCACCAGGGGGGAGTAAAGGCTTTCCGAAAAATAGAGCTTCCAGGGAATCCCAAGCACGCGGCGATGGACGAAAAAAAGGTAGGCGAGCGCGGGCAAGGCCTGGGCCAGCAGGGAGCCCAAGGCGACGCCCAGGAGGTTGTAGCGCGGAATGAGGACCTGCCAAGCCAGCAGGCTGAGCGCTGCCTGGGCCCAGGCCACAGCGGACATCAGCCATGGCTTGTCGCGGCTTGAAACCAAGGCGTTGGGAATGGCGCACAACAGGAAGAAAAACTGGGAGACGACAAGGAGGCGGGCGGGCCAGACGCTCCTGCCTCCGAATTCTCCTCCCAGCCAAAGCCCCAGAAACTGGGGCATCAGGGCAAAAAGGAGCACCAGGGCCGGCAGGAGAGCCCAGAGAACGAACTTGACGGACCTGAGGTAGATGCGCCTGAGGGTCTCCTCCGCCTCAGGGCCTTGGAGCTCGCTCATCATGGGCAGGACCACGACCGAGATCGTCGCGGGAATCACCTGCAGGCGCTGGAGGAGCCCGGCAGGCACCGCGTAAAGAGTCAGCCCGGAAAGCGCGGCGAACCGGGCCAGGAATATCTTGTCGAACTGGTAGACCACGATCCAGGCCAGGGGGCCAAACCAGGCCCCCAGGCTAAAGGCCGCGAATTTCCTGAAAGCGAGCCCTTCTCCCGGGGGATAAGCCGAGGCAGGACGCAAGAGCCTTCCGGCCACTGCCAGCGCCAGAAGGCAAATTACCAGGCTCACCAGCACGTACCAGGCGGCAACCCCTGAGAGACCCCACCCCTGCGCCAGCAGAGCCACTGCTCCCAGTGCCATCAGGGTGTTCTGGACGAATACAAGCAGGTTCTGCCATCCGAAGCGCTGAAGGCCCTGGAGCACGGCCAGGGAGAGCTGGATCAGGGCCGCGCACACGGCGCCCGCGGCGGCGCAGCGCAGGACGAAGGTCCCGCTTGCGAGGAGGCTGCCCGGAACATGGAAGATCCTGGTCAGGCAGAAGGGAGCGCCCACCCCCAGAAGGACCCCTCCGGCCAAGGCCCCAAAGACATGGATGGCGGACGAATAAACAAGCGTGTCGCGCAGCCCGAGCCTTGCCCGCGCCGCCTGGAACTGCGCAGCGTACTTGAGGACAGCGGCCCCGGAGCCGAAAGAGAGAACTTGGAGATAACCGGCGCAGGCATGGAGCAGGATGTAGAGGCCGTATCCCTCCAGGCCCAGCCGGCTGACGAGATAGGGGATGGCGAAGAAGTTGACCAGGGAGACCCCGATCTGCCCGAGCAGGTTCCAGCTCACGTTGCGCGCGAAGCGCAAGGCCCTGCCGCCCGATCCCGGAAGAGGCTCGGAGGGACTCATGCGCCCGGCCTCACTCGGCGACCTCGCGATAGACGGCAAGGGTCCTGCGGGCGGTTTCCTCCCAGGTGCGCTCCCGGGCGCGGCGCAGGCCCGCCTCGCTTTTTCC
>CAYLZQ010000007.1:0-15497 GCA_964388045.1 uncultured Elusimicrobia bacterium
TGCACTTCTGCAGGACCGACACGGACCCGGCCAACCTCATCGACGAGGGGCTCTACGGTCAGCTCGGGATCGTGCGCCTGCAGGCCCAGCCCAGCGAGTTCGCCGGCAGCCTTACCGGCCTGGAAGCCCTCACCCGTCTGGTGACCGGCCGCAGCCAGCAGCGCGGGGAGAAATTCACGCTCAAGCACCTCCGGATATCCTCCCTACGGGGCATCCAGCTCAACTACGAGGCCCCCTTCCCCCGGGTCGAGGCCTATGTACTCGGCGAGAAGATCCTCTACTGGTTCACGGCAGGCCAGGAGGACGAACTCTACAGGGAGATCGTTACCAGCCTCAGGGATACCCGCGCCGAGATATGAGGCCCTTGAAAAATTATAGATCAGGGGCTAAACTACGGAGGCGCCATTTATAAAATCCGGAGGCCTGTGAATGCGACTCGCGCGAAAAAGCCGCAAGACGCAGAAGCCGACCGTAAAACGCCGGATCACCAAGAGCAAGCTCGCTCAAACAGGGAAAACTCTCTCGCCCCAGGAGATCGCCTCTCTGGAGGACGCGGCCGACAGGCAGCAGAAGAGCGAACGCGCCTGGCTGAGCATGACGAAGGCCCCGGAGGAAGACGACCGCTGGACCTCTCTCGAGGAGGCCCTGAGGACCAAGGCCCTGGGGAGAGGCCGCGCCCAGCGCCGCTGGAAATACTTCGCCAAGTAGGCCCTGACCGAGCATGCCGCGCAGGGATTGGATAAGAAACCATGAGGCCCACCCGGCGCGAGAATCTTCTCATCGGCTTTGCCCTGCTTTTGATCGCGGGCAGCCTCGCCCTCTACGCGGCCCTGCTCCGTAACTGGCTCGCCCGCAAACCTCCTGAGGCTCAGCGCGAGAAAGTCCCCGCGGAAGCCGCGCGGGAGCTCGCGGCTGCCCGCGCCTCCTTCAGGGGCAACTTCCTGGACCCCAACGCCCATCTCATCCTGGCCGAGGCCCTCTACCGGGCCGGGCGCCCCGTGGACTGTTTCTACCTCATCTCCGAGGCCAGACGACTTTTTAGCCGGGAGGCCTTCGGGCGCGCCCATGCCCTCATCCTGCGCCGCGGGGAGGAGCAGGCAAGGCTCCCCGCGGCCTCGGACCCCCTGGGCGACATCCCCCTCCACGCCCGGCTCGTCCATTCCGAGCCTGACTCCGCCCTGGGACGGCTGGCCCTGGAAGAGCTCGGAGGCCTGGCCAAGAAGAGGGCGCAGGGTCCAGGGACCGAGGCCGCGCGCCTGGCGCGCGAAGCCCTCGAAGAGCTTTACCGGGCCCATCCCAAGCACCCCCTGATCTTCTCCACCCTGGCCCTCTCCGCCTGGGAACGCGGAGAGATCGACACCGCGCGGGCCCTGGTCATCGAGGCCTTGAGCCGCCATCCCCTCCATGGGGGGGCCCTGGCCGTAGAGGGAGCCCTGGCCCTCCACGACTTGGCGACCGACAAGGCCCTCCGGCTCCTCACCCGGGCCTGGGAGCAAAACCCCGGCGACCTCTACAGCGCCGGAAAGCTCGTCCTGATCCACGACAAGCTGCGGGCCGACCGGGAGGCCGCCCTCCCCTACTACATCGCCCTCTATCGCCATAACCCCGACTACGCTGACGGCGAGTCCGCGGAGGGGATCATCCGCCAGACTCTCGACCAACGCCGCTCCCGGTTGCTCAAACACGTGGGAGCGGAGGGCCTGGGGCGCTTCCTTGCTTCAGAGGACGCCTCCCTGCGAGCCGAGTCCTGCGTCAATGCCGCTCGCTTCAGGGACCCGCGCTGGATCGAGGCCCTGGCCGAGCTCCTCGACGACGACTCCGAGCTCGTCCGCCGAAACGCCGCCCACGCCCTCGCCCAGATCGCGCACGCGCACCCGGAGGCGGTGCGCGTGCGCCGCGAGGGATGGCTCTCCCAGGATCAGAGCCCCCTGCGCAGGGCAGCAGCCCTGGGCCTGTTCGCAGCCCTGGGGCCCCGGGAGACCCTTCCCCTGGCCCTCGGAGCCCTTAAGGATCCCGACCCGATAGTCCGTTTTCTCGTCAAGACCACGGTTCTCGACCGCGCCTACAGGGATCTCCCAGCCGCGGCCAGGGCATCCATGGCGGCGGAGAAAGACCCAATGGTCCTGGGCCTCTACGAACGCGTGAAGACGCGTTAAAACCAATGGAGTTCTTCGACACCCATGTCCATCTGGGGGACCCGCAGTTCGCCTCGGACCGAGCGGAGGTCCTTGAGCGCGCCAAGCGCCAAGGCGTCACGCGCCTTGTGGAGATCGCCGATTCCCCCCGGGACTGGGAAGCAGCCCTGGCCCTAAGCCGGGCCAGGCCCCATGTGCGCTGCGCCTTGGGGCTTCATCCCTACCACGCCTGGGAGTTCTCCCCGGAACTTCTGGAAAGGCTCAGGGTCAAGGTTCGGCTGCCCGAGGTGGTAGGAGTGGGCGAGATCGGGCTCGACTACGTCAAGTCCAAGGTTCCTCGAGAGGCCCAGAGAAAGGCCTTCGAGGGCCTGCTTTGCGGCTCCCTGGAATGGGGCATGCCCGCGATCATCCGTTGCCGAGGAGCCACCCAGGACTTGCTGGCGATCCTCAAAAACCTCTGCCCTGGGCCCCCGCCGGGAAACAAGTTCTGGGGGGTGGTGCACTGCTTTTCAGGCAGCCCGGAGGACGCGGTCAGCCTCGCCGGCCTGGGTTTCGCTTTGGGGGCTGACGGCCCGGTCACCTACCCGAAAAACGAGGCGCTGCGGGAGGCCTTCAGGCAGGCTGGGCCCTCAAGCCTCGTGCTGGAAACCGACAGCCCCTATCTTCCCCCCCAAAGCTCCCGTGGCCAAAGAAACGAGCCGGGGGCTATCCCTGAGATCGCGGCGAAAATGGCGGAAATCCTTAGGCTGAAGTTCCCCGACATTTTAGGGCGATAAAGCGCCAAAAACTCCATCGCAGCAAGGCAAAATTGAACTTCCATTATCTGATATTTGTACCCATGTAATATGCCAATACGGCTCCGGTTAATGAGAAGCTGCCTGCGCGGAATGCACTTCCGTATCCGCCTTAGTAACGTCTATAATTGAGTCTGATATGGATAAAATACCTATTGACACCCTCGAAATAAACCTGTATTATTGTGCCCATGTACATCGAAAGGATTCCCAATCGCAAATCCCCACCAGCCATCTTGCTGCGCGAATCATTCCGAGAAGGGAAAAAAGTCCACAAGCGCACCCTCGGCAACTTGTCCTCGCTGCCTGCCCAGCAGATCGAACTCATTGGCCGCGTCATCAGGGGCGAGCGGCTCACGGCGCTTGAGGATCACTTCGAGATTATGGCCTCGTTCCATCACGGACACGTCGACGCCGTCCTGCGAGCGATGAGGCGCCTGGGCTTCGAGGATCTCATCGCTTCGACACGCTCACGCGAGCGAGACTTGGTCCTGGGCATGGTCGCGGCCAGAATCCTCGAGCCCGACAGCAAACTCGCCACCACCCGCTGGTGGCACACGACGACGCTGCCCGCGGAGCTCGGCGTCGCCGACGCCGACGAGGACGATCTCTACGACGCGATGGACTGGCTGCTGAAACGACAGCCGCGCATCGAGAAGAAGCTCGCCGCCAGGCATTTGAAGGAAGGAGGATTGGTCCTTTTCGACCTGACGTCGAGCTACTTCGAGGGCATCACCTGCCCTCTGGCCGCTTTGGGAAAGGACCGGGATGGGAAGAAGGGCAAGCTCCAGGTCAATTGGGGCCTATTGAGCGACGAGCGGGGCCGCCCCGTCGCAGTCTCGGTCTTCAAGGGGAACACGGGCGATCCGAAGACGCTGATGCCCCAGGTCCGAAAGGTGAAAGAAGACTTCGGCATCAAGACGCTGGTGCTGGTGGGCGACCGGGGCATGATCACCCAGACGCGGATTGACGAGATCAAAGGAGATGACAAGATCAAGGGACATGACGGGGTGGACTGGATTACGGCGCTGAGGGCGGAGGGGATTAAAAAGCTCATCGAAGGAGAGGCCCTGCAGATGGAGTTGTTCGATGAGCGCAACCTCTTCGAGCTCGCGCATCCCGACTATCCTGGCGAGCGGTTGATCGCCTGCCTGAACCCCGAGCTTCGCAAGCTGCGCGGCCATAAACGCCGGTCCCTGCTCGAAGCGACGAGCCGAGAATTGGAAAAGGTCCGGTCCATGGTCGAGCGGGGCAGGCTCAAGGGCAAGGGTCAAGACGAGATCGGGGTGCGGGTTGGCAAGGTCGTCAACAAGTACAAGATGTCCAAGCATTTCGTGCTGGACATCCAGGACGGCCACTTTGACTTCCACATCGATGAGAAGAAGGTCGAGGCCGAAACCGCGCTCGACGGAATTTACGTGATCCGAACGAGCTTGGTGGAGAAACAGGCATCCGCCGAAGACGCGGTGCGGCACTACAAGAAGCTCGTCTTGATCGAGCAGGCCTACCGCTCGCTCAAGACCATCGACCTCAAGACCCGCCCGATCCGCCACCACACCGAGGACCGGGTCCGAGCGCACATCTTCCTGTGCATGCTGGCTTGCTACGTGGAGTGGTACATGCGTGAGGCGTGGCGGTCGCTCTTGTTCTGCGACGAGGATCAGGCGGCGAAGAAGACCCGCGATCCGGTTGCGCCGGCAAAGCGCTCGGAGGCGGCGCTGGACAAGGTCCACGCAAAGGTTCTCGATGACGGGACCGAGGTCCACAGCTTTCAGACTTTGCTCAAGCTGCTCAGCGCCGTCGTGCGCAATGTTTGCCGCGTGCCGAGGGCGGGCCGCGACGCGCCCACCTTCGAGGTCGTCACCACGCCGAATGCGAAGCAGCGGCGAGCCTACGAACTTGTGGAGAACATCGAAGTGTAGACAGTACGACGAACTCGACTTTGGGCAGATCCTCTGAAATTATCAGGAGATCTCTTGAAAGTCGGCGGGGAACTTCAGCTTAGGCTGCCGCTCCTGGAGATCGCGCGCCTGACCACCGCCAATGCCCTGGCCCTCTTCCGGCTGGATCGGTAAACCGAGTCAGGCCGCAACTGCTCAGCTCCCCCTCCCAGCGGGGGAGGCGAGGTGTCCGTCAAGCCTCGGAAAGGAATATGTTTTT
The DNA here is from genome assembly GCA_964388045.1 of uncultured Elusimicrobia bacterium. Classification (GTDB taxonomy): domain Bacteria; phylum Elusimicrobiota; class Elusimicrobia; order UBA1565; family UBA9628; genus CAYLZQ01. Next base: position 5,090 of record CAYLZQ010000007.1, read on the forward strand.
TGTCTCGCTGTAGAGCTCCATCGCCTTCATCCCGAGTTCCCGGCCCACCCCCGAGAGCTTGTAGCCCCCAAAGGGGGCCTCGAGGTGGACGCTCGTCGAAGAATTCACGCTCAAGACCCCGCTCTGAACGCCCTTGGCCACGCGGAGCGCCCGGCCGAGGTCGCGGGTCCAGAGGGAGCCTGAGAGCCCATAAGGGGTTTGGTTGGCGATCGCCACGGCCTCCTCCTCGGTCTTGAAGGGGATCACGCAAAGGACAGGCCCAAAGATCTCCTCCTCGACAACCCTCATGCGCGGCGTCGCTTCGGCCAGGACCGCAGGCATCAGGTAGCTCCCCTGGGCCAAGGCACCCTCCTGGGGCGCCTGCCCCCCGCAGAGGAGCTTGGCCCCCTCGCTCTTCCCCAGTTCGATGTAGGCGCGGACATGGTCGCGCTGTTTGAGGGAAATAAGCGGGCCGATCTCGGTCCCCTCCTTCAATGGATCTCCGACCCTGAGCTTCCTAGTCCGGGCCACGAACCTGTCCAAGAACTTCTCATAGACAGTGTCCTGGACGATCGCGCGCGAGCGGGCGCAGCAGTCCTGCCCGGCGTTTGAGAAGACCGAGAACACGGACTTCTCCACGCAGGGATCGAGGTCAGCATCCTCAAAGACGACGTTGGGGGACTTGCCGCCCAGCTCCAGCGAGACGCGCTTGACGGTGTCCGCGGCCGCCTTCGTGATCCTGGCCCCGGTCCTGGTCTCTCCGGTGAAAGAGACCTTGCGCACCCCGGGATGGCCAGCCAGGGTCTCCCCGACCACGCTCCCCGGCCCGGTCACCACGTTGACCACCCCCTCGGGGACCCCGGCCTCGGCGCAGATCTCGGCAAGCCTGAGGGCGGAGAGGGGCGTGTAGCTGGCGGGCTTGAGGACTACGGTGTTCCCGCAGGCCAAAGCCGGAGCCAGCTTCCAGGAAGCGATCATCATGGGATAGTTCCAGGGCACGATCAGGGCACAGACCCCGACCGGCTCGCGGAGCGTCACGTCCAGGCCCGAGAGGCCCACCGGGATCGTCTCGCCGAAGAACTTGGAGATCGCCCCCGCATAGTACTCAAAGCAGTCCGCCACCACCCCGGCCTCATCGCGGGAATCGGACAGGGGCTTCCCCGTGTTGCGCGTCTCGAGCAGGGCAAGCTCCTCCTGGGCCTGGCGCACTCGGCGGGAGACCTCGAAGAGCATCCGCGCCCTCTGGCGCGGGGAAAGCTTGGACCAAGGGCCCAGGGCCGCGCGCTGCGCTGCCTCCACGGCCCGGCCCGCGTCCTCAGGGCCGCCTTCAGCCGCGTGGGCGATCACCTCCCCGGTCGCCGGGTTTGCGACCGGGAAGGTCTTTCCGCTTGCGCTTTCCTTGCGGCGGCCGCCGATCCAAAGCTGGACCTGCGACGCCTGGGGCTCGGTCTTGATCATCGCGAGAAACCCTCCTAAGGGCTCGTTAGGAAATAAATGCGTGAATTTTGGGCGTCGAGGCGCCCGTATGGCAAGGCGTGAGGAGCGAGCATACCGGTCGGTATGTGAGCGACGAACAACGCAGCCAGACGGGATGCATCGGCGTCCAAAAACATGTCAGTTATTTCTTAACGAGCCCTGAGGGGCCCACGCCCCTGTCAGCGCTCGGCTTCGCCTCGCGCGCCCCTCATCTAAAAATAGTTTGAGGTGATGCCCCCATCCGCCACGATTACGGCCCCGTTGGTCCAGCTCGACTCCTCGGAGGCAAGATAAAGCGCGACATGGGCTATATCCTCCGGCCTCCCCAGGCGCCCGAGCGGGATGCGCTTGAGCCTCTTGGCCTTCTCGGCAGGCTCCTTGAGCAGCCATTCGGTCAGGAGAGGCGTCTCGATCGGCCCCGGGCAAATGGCGTTGGAGCGCACCCCCCTGGGCCCGAACTGCACGGCGAGGGACTTGGTCAGGGCGATGACCGCGCCCTTGGAGGCCGTGTAGGCGTCCTGCGGAACGCTGCAGCCGACCAAGGCCACGAAGGAGGCTATGTTGATCACGGAGCCGCCCCCTGCCCTGAGGAGCTCCGGGATGCCGTGCTTGCAGACGAGGTAGACCCCCTTGACGTTGACGGCATAGACCTTGTCCCAGACGGTTTCGTCCGTATCCAGCACCGAGCGATCATCCGCCGGGAAAATCCCGGCGTTATTGTAGAGAGCGTCGAGCCTCCCGAGGGCCCTGACGGCCTGCGCGACCGCCTCGCGGACCTCCCCCTCGCGGGAGACATCGGCGGCCAGGGCCAGGGCTCGTCCCCCTTCCCGGCCCACCATCTCCGCCGTCTGGCGGGCCGCCTCCCCCTTGAGGTCCAGGGCCGCGATGACCGCCCCCTCGCGCGCAAAGAGAAGGGAGGCGGCCCGCCCCATCCCGGAGCCGGCCCCGGTGATCAGAACGACCTTGCCCTTGAGCCTCACGGGGTCATCTCAGGACCAAGAAACCGGCCCTGGCAACGGCCTCCGGCAGGCCGGTCCTGTCCAGGTCTGCATCGCGGCCCCCATCCGTCATCACGGTCAAGCCCCGAACGATACGCGAGCGGCCCTGCAGCTTGCCCACGAGGCAGGCGATGTCCCTTGCGGCCGAGTGCACATTGGTTACGGAGCCCCCGGAGAACCAGCGGATAGGGCGGGATCCGCTCTTCTTGCTGGGAAGGAGCTTGAGGGTGACCATCGTATCGGTGACGAAGAGATCCCCTACTTCCTCCACCACGCGTCTGCCGGGCATAACCACTCCTCTCGGTCTCAAGATCAGGCCGATCATACAAAATTTGTCAATCGCGGCCCAATGTTATAAAATGTTCCGTCGGAAAAATCGCCCCCTTCCTTCTATAGGGAGGACGCGGGGATGACGGAGAACAATATGGCAAATTCAAAACCAGAGCATCTCAAAGAGCCGATCGAGCACTTCGACATCGCCAAGCACAACACGGTGGCGATGGTGGAGGCGATGTCCCGGATGGCCTTTACGGCCAGGGACCTCGCCCGCGCCAGCGACATCTATGACCGGATGCTTGCCGACAAGGACGCCAACATCATCCTCAGTCTGGCGGGCTCCCTCTTCTCGGCGGGCCTCAAGCGCATCGTCTTCGAGCTCGTCAACAACAACATGGTCGACATGATCGTCTCGACGGGGGCCAACATCGTCGACATGGACTTCTTCGAAGCCCTGGGATTCAAGCACTATAGGGGCACAAAGTGGGCCAACGACCGGACCCTGAGGGACCTACGCATCGACCGCATCTACGACACCTTCATCGACGAGGACGAGCTCGGCCTGACCGACGCCGCCACCTCGGAGATCGCCGGGACCCTCAAGCCGCGCCCCTACTCCTCGCGGGAATTCATCGAGGAGATGGGCAAGCACCTGCTCAAGAAGTGCAGGGTCAAGGACTCGGTGCTCCTGGCGGCCTACCGGAAAGGGGTCCCGATCTTCGTGCCCGCCTTCTCGGACTGCTCGGCGGGGTTCGGCCTGCTCCACCACCAGTGGCACAACCCCGAGGAGCACGTCTCAATCGACTCGGCCAAGGACTTCCTGGAGCTCGTGCGCTGTAAGCTCGCCTCCAAGGAGACGGGGCTGCTGATGGTCGGGGGCGGAGTGCCTAAGAACTTCGCCCAGGACGCGACGGTCGGCCCCGAGATGCTGGGGTTGGAGACCCGGATGCACAAATACGCGGTCCAGATCACGGTGGCCGACGAGCGCGACGGGGGTCTCTCGGGCTCCACGCTCCGGGAGGCCTGCTCTTGGGGCAAGGTGGACACCGCCTTCGAGCAGATGGTCTACGCCGAAGCAAGCCTCGCCTTCCCGATCCTGGCCTCCTACGCCTACCACAAGGGATCCTGGCGCAACCGGAAGGCGCGCCGCTTTAATGAGCTGCTCAACGACGAGAAGGTCCCCCTTCCCGTCGCCACGCGGTAGAAACCGTGCCGACCAAGCTCATGCGTCCGGCCAGGGCTGCTTTCCCGCAAGCCCCGCTGGTCCCGGCGCATGAGTTCGTAGCAGGCCATTTCCTAGGGGTAAGGGCCACGCTCGAAAAGGCCCGCTTCCTGGTCTGGCCCCTCCCCTACGAGCGCACGACCTCTTACAAGAAAGGCACGGGGCGCGGCCCCGAAAAGTTCCTTGAAGGCTCCCTGGGGGTCGAGCTCTTCGACGAGGAGATTCTCGCCCAGACCTACCTGGCGGGAATCCATACCCTCCCCCCTCCTGTCATCGACTCACAGGGTCCGGAAACCCTCTTTCCGAGGATCGAAAGGGAGGCCGCGCGCTACGCCGCGATGAAGGGCAAGACCCTGTTCTCCGTGGGCGGGGAGCACTCTCTCTCCCAGGCCCTGATCCCGGCCTTTGCCAGGCAGCATCCCGGGCTCTCCGTGCTCCACTTCGACGCCCACGCCGACATGCGCCCCGAATACGAGGGCTCGCCCTATAACCACGCCTGCGCCCTCTACCCCGCCTCAGGGCTCTGCCGGGTGGTCCAGGTGGGCATACGCTCGGTCGCCGAGGAGGAGGCCCACCTCCTCAACACGGGGAACGTGACGGCCTTCCTGATGCACGAGCATCGCGACCTGCGCAGGCTCATCCCCAGGGTCCTTGAGGCCCTCTCGGACGCGGTTTACATCACCATTGACCTTGATGGCTTCGATCCCTCGGTCATCCCGGGGGTCGGGACCCCGCAGCCCGGGGGATTCTCCTGGCACGAGGGGCTCGAGATTTTCCGGACCGTCATCGAGCGGAAGGAGGTGGTGGGGGTGGATGTCATGGAGCTCTGCCCCCTCCAGGACACGGTCAACTCGGAGCTGGCGGCAGCCAAGCTCGTCTACCGTCTGATGGGCTACCTGCGGGCCAAGGAACGCTCAGAGCACTAAGAGCCTATCCCAATAACCGCAATGGGTTATTGGGATAGGCTCTAAATCCGCTCGAAGTTCCTCTCCCTCTCCCAGCAGGTAACGGCCCGGTCAAAGGCCGCCTGCTCGGCCCGGGCCGTATGCAGGTAGTGCCGCAGGACTTTGTCTCCGAAGATCTCGCGCGCGGCCCTGGAGGCCTCAAGGCAAGAGATGGCCTCGGCGAGGCTCTTTGGAACTGCCTGCCCCCGGGATTCGTAGGCGTTTCCCTTGAGCTGCGCCGGGGGCTCTATCTTGTTCTTGATGCCGTATAAACCCGCCCCTATCGCAGCGGCAAAGGCCAGATACGGGTTCGCATCCGCCCCGGGGATCCTGTTTTCGATCCGGAAGGAGTCCCCCTCCCCCACGATCCGGAAGCCGCAGGTCCTGTTGTCCCTGCCCCAGGCGATCCTCGTCGGGGCGAATGTCCCGGCCTGGTAGCGCTTGTAGGAGTTGACCGTAGGCGCGTAAAAAAGGGCCAGCTCCCTGGCGAGGGTCATCAGTCCTCCCAGAAAATGGCGAAAGAGCCCGGAGGGTTTCCCCCCCTCCCAGAAGAGGGCCTTCCTTCCAGCCCTGTCCCAAAGGCTGGCGTGGATGTGGCATGAGGAGCCAGCGAGCCGCGAGTCGAACTTGGCCATGAAGGTGAGGCTCGTTCCTTTGGCCATCGCGATCTCCTTGGCGCCGTGCTTGTAAAGGGTGTGGCGGTCCGCCATTTCGAGGGCCCCCGCGTAGCCAAGGTTGATCTCATGCTGGCCTGGGCCCCACTCCCCTTTCGAGGTCTCCACCGGGATCCCGGATCGCTCCATGAGGTTGCGGATCTCCGCGTTGACGAACTCCTCCTTGGTCCCCTGGAGGATGTGGTAGTCCTCTATGTAATGGCCGAAGTGCTCAAGGCCGTGCCAGGCCTTCTTCTGGGCCGACTCGTAAGTCTCACGGAAGAGATAGAACTCGAGCTCCGAGGCGGTCTTGACTGAGAACCCCTCCTGGGCGGCCCGGCGGGCCTGGTCTCTGAGGACCTGGCGCGGGGCGACTGCGATGGGCTTGCCCTCCTCGTCCACGAGGTCGCAGATGAGGAGGGCCGTGCCCGGGCTCCAGGCAGGATAGCGGACGGTGGAGAAGTCCGGCAACATCCTGAAATCCTGGTAGCCCCGGGACCAACTGGTGAGCTCATAGCCCGGCACCGGGTCCATCTCCATGTCCACGGTCAGGAGATAAGCGCAGGCGTGAGAGCCGCGGCGGGACACTTCCTTGGCGAAGTAGCTGGCCGTGGCGCGTTTCCCCATCCAACGTCCCTGCATGTCTGGAAACACCAGGGTCACCGTATGCACCCCCTCTCCACGGATGGCGCGCAGCAGCTCGCCCAGCTTGGGGTGTGTCTTTTTCGTAGCCATTCCTCCTCCTAGTCGCCCGAGGCCAGGGGCCGAGGGCCGCGGGCATGCCGGCTGTTTCATTTATCAGATCTGCCGTTTCTGTCGTTCCTTATATCGCCCGAGGCCACCGGCCGAGGGCCTAACAGCCGTTTCGTTTGTTAGGTCCGGCTTCTTGCGATTGTAATTCAATTCCCGGGCTTGTTTCAAGAAACTAAATTAAGATAAAAAATATAATATAACATCAATATATAATACTGTTTATATATATATGATATTAAATAATATAAAATGGACTTTTTTAACCGCTTGACAGGCATTTGCGCATCTGCTAAGATCAGCTCTGTATTTCACGTGAAATGCCGCCTGCCCCAAGAGAAGAATTATGGCTGAAATAATCGCGGTTGCCAACCAGAAGGGCGGGGTGGGAAAGACAACCACCGCTGTCAACCTGTCCAGCGCGCTGGCGATTTTTGGTTATGAGACTCTGCTCATAGACCTTGACCCGCAAGGGAATGCTACTTCAGGATTAGGTTTTGACAAGAGAAACTATTCCCCTAGCATATATCATGTTTTAGTGGAACTGCTGCCTCTGGAAAAAACCATCAAAGCCACCTCAATGCCTCTCCATTTTGTTTCTGGATCTGGGCAAGAGCTGATTGGCGCAGAAGTTGAGTTGGTTTCAGCATTGGCCAGGGAAAGCAGATTGCGAGGAGCAATAGCATCTGTAAAAGATAATTTTAAATATATAGTTATTGACTGCCCCCCCTCATTAGGCCTTTTGACGATAAATGCGTTAAATGCATCTGATGGAGTTATCATACCAATACAAGGCGAATATTACGCCATGGAAGGAATTGCACAGTTTATGGAAGCCATTGAAAAAATTCGAGGGGCATTGAACCAAAAACTTGTGCTAGCCGGTGGGGTTATGACCATGTTTGATTCCAGGATGACACTGGCCAATCAAGTAAAAGAAGAAGTTAAAAAATTCTTTGGGTCAGCCTTATTCCAAACGATCATTCCAAGAAACGTGCGTATTGCCGAAGCCCCCGGCTTTGGAAAATCCATCCTGCAATATGATCCCAAGTCCCGTGGTGCAGAGGCGTATCTTGCGTTAGCCCGCGAATTTTTATCAAAGAGAGGAATAACGATTTCTGAGCCGAATAGAGAACCCCCAGCGGTGCTAAATTATGCTGAAGATGCTGTGGAGAAACCAGTATGATGAGAAAAGCTCTTGGAAGAGGCCTTGATGCATTAATACCAGCAACGTCAAAATCCACTGCTCCAGAAGAAATCGACGGTGCTGTTAAGGTCCCTATTGAAAAAATTCGCCCCAATCATATGCAGCCGAGAAAATACTTTGATCCTGAAAAACTAAGCGAACTGGCTGCATCAATCAAAGAACACGGGATAGCACAACCTCTGGTCGTAACCCATGACAATGGTACGGATACTTATGAACTCGTCTCTGGAGAACGTAGATTGCGTGCCGCGGAACTGGCAGGACTTAAAGAAGTTGATGTCGTCGTTCGCCAGACCGCCTCTGATAAAATGAGGTTAGCGCTTGCCCTTGTAGAGAACCTACAAAGGGAAGATTTGAATCCCATTGAGGAGGCTCTTGGATATTTGCGGCTCATTAAAGAGGCTGGCCTTTCGAAAACGGAATTAGCCCAGCACCTGGGAAAATCCCAATCTGCCATATCCAATACCCTAAGACTCCTCAATCTGCCTGAGGAGATCCAAAATGCTATTCAGTTCGTGCAGATCACAGAAGGTCATGCTCGCGCCCTGCTTATGGTTGAAAATCCATTGGAAAGAAAAAGAATTTTTAGCATGCTTATTGATCGCCATCTGAGCGTCAGGGATGCTGAAGACTTGGCTCGGCGAGCCAGCTCAGGCTCCCTGGACAGAACAACCAATAAAAAGCCGCGGCCAAAACCTGCTGATATCAAAGCCATAGAAGATTCCTTGCAGCACTCTCTCGGTACCAAAGTAGAAATAAAAACAAGGAAAGATCCGGCAACCGGGACAATCACTGTTCATTTTTATTCACTAGAAGAATTTGAAAATATCTTAAAAATGCTTAAAAAATAATGATTTTTTATTTATGCGCTGCCGCTGCCTGGCTGACGGCAGCCCAGGAAATTTCCCCTACAGTCTCCACAAGCTCTGTTTTGCCGACCTATGTGGCTCTATCGCCGGATCTCAACGCTTTCAGCCGTTTTGCAGACGGCGGAGCTGACGCAAACTGGTATATAGGCTACAACAATGCCTGGATCGTCAAGCTCCCCCAGGCCCCGGCAGGAGACTGGGCGCGCGCTTTCGTTGGCGCAAAAATCGGCAGAGCCAAGACAAGGCCAAACCTGAAAAAGCCCTGGCTCCGTGAAGTGCTCGAGGGGAAAATATACATTGGAATCTCTTCAATCCCCTCTTTTGCCCCTGAGCAATCCTTTTTTCTGGCTGAAACCGCCGACCTTCCGCTAGAGGCTGACCCTCAAGCCCACGTGGAGGGAGTGGGCTCCGCCGAATGGCTCTGGACCGAGGTGCCGCTGTCTCTGGTCGGCTTCACGAGGCCCAACTACCTGATCATCTGGTCTCCCACCAAATATTTCCTGCGCGCCTCCAGTTCGCCCATCTTGGCTGCCTCGGCAGCCGAGGATCCGGGGGAGAACAAAGAACCCAGGGCCTGGAACAACCGCTCCATCTCGGGGGTGCCTCCGCGCATCCCCTCAAGCTCCCTTGAAACCCCTCTCAACAACATATATCCCGCCCTGGCGCTCAAGCTCGTGCCCGCATCCCAGTTCGAGATCAACGTGAGCGAGTTTTCGTTCCAGAGGACAGGTCGAAAGGCTGTGGTGAGCTTTTCGGTGGGGGGGGAAAACGTGGCTGAAGCCTGGGTCGAGGCCTCGCGAGACCAGCTCGATTGGGAGAGGGTCAGCCAGGTCCTGCGCCGCCAGCCCTTCCAGTTCTCCATCACTGCCGAGAAGCTCCCTGCCGCCGGGCGGTTCCTGAGGGGAGCTGCCCGCGACGCCATAGGCACCACGGGTTTTAGCGCGCCCTTCCGGATCCCCTGATGCCGCGCGAGACTGGCGCCGCGAAAAGCCTGAGGATCGGCGTCGTGGGCGCCACGGGGCTGGTGGGGCGGGAACTTCTGGCCCTCCTCGAGGCGCGAAATTTCCCGGCGGGAGAGCTCCGCCCCTTCTCTTCCGGTCGCAGGCGCCAGTCCGTCCCTTTCCGGGGCCGCCGCCTTCAGGCCCCGGGCATAGACGAGAAGGCGCTGGCCTCCTGCGACTTGGTTTTCTTCGTGAGCGCCGATGAGGTCTCCCTGCGTCTGGCTCCGCGGCTCTCAGCCCGGGGAATCTGGGTCATAGACGACAGCTCTGCCTTCCGCCTCGACCCAAAGGTGCCCCTCGTGATCCCGGAGGTCAATGCCCACGCCCTCCTCCCCTCGAAAAGGCTGATCGCGGGCCCCAACTGCACCATGGCCCCCATTGCGGTGGCAGGGCTCGCTCTCCAACGAGCCGTGGGAGTCCTCGAGTTGCGCGCAGCCTCCTACCAGGCCGTGGCCGGGGCCGGCCGCGAGGCCCTTGAGGAGTTCTTCAGCCAAAACCGCCTCCAGTCGCGACGCTTGAAGGGGGGAGGTCCCGCCCCGGTCCTTCCGCAAGCTCGCTGCTCGGCCCTTCCGCAGCCCATCGCCTTCAACGTCTTCCCCCAGGTCGGCAGGTTCGGACGCGACGGCTACTCAAGCGAGGAGCTTAAGGTCGCCTCTGAACTTCGCAAGGTCTGGGAAGCTCCCAACCTGCGGGTAAGCGTCACTGCGGTGCGGGTCCCGGCGATTCGCGGCCATTCCCTGGCCGCCTGGGTCGCCCTGAGGCGCCCCCTGAGCCCTGCCCGCGCTCAGGCCCTCATCGCGGGAACTCCCGGGGTATGCCTCTCGCGCGAGGGGGACTACCCCACGCCCCTGAGGGCCGCCGGGAAATGGCCTGTCTTCGTAGGAAGGATCAGGGCCGGGGCCCATAGTCGCGAAATCTGCCTCTGGATCGTGGCGGACAGCCTGCTCAAAGGGGCCGCCCTCAATTCCATCCAAATCGCCGAGATCCTTCTTAGGCGCGGCTGGCTGAGAAGTCCGTGAGCCTCCTTCCCTGG
>CAYLZQ010000008.1:0-15229 GCA_964388045.1 uncultured Elusimicrobia bacterium
GGGCCGGGCGTATGTTGTTCTGGAGGGTGGCTTGGACCGCGCCCGGGCCCGGGTAAAAGCCTCCTCCCCACATGGATTTAGGGGTGAGCTCGAAGGTGAAGGAGAAGATGCCGTGGGTTCCCCAGGCCCAGTCGGTCGTGTCGCCGGAGGCGATGTAGAGCTGGCTTGACTGCTGGGGGGTGTATCCCGTCATCTGGGCCATGGCTCCGGCCATGGCCTTGTAGGCCGCCAGGGCCTTGGCCTCGGGGATCGGGTCGTAGGTGTGGCCCCAGGGATAGAGGATGAGCTCGCTGAAGCTGTGGTAGGAAAGAAGGATCCTGAGGTTTTCCTTTCTTTCCTCTATAAAGGCCTTGACAGCCTGGGTCTCGGGCTCCGAGAAGGGAGCCGGGCCGCGGTAGGTCTCCGAATCAGGATCCGGAGAGGCCCCCCCCTCCCCCCAGTGGAACCCGTAGTTGCGGTTGAGGTCCACTCCGATCGAGCCGTTTCCGTTGTCGCGCGTATTCTTGCGGTGCATGCGGTAGCGGCCATCGCGGATGTCATACTCGACCCCATCGGGGTTCACCATGGGAATCACGAAGACGTCCCTGCTGGCCAGGAGCTCCGCGACCTCGGGCTTCTCCCGGTTCTCCACCAGGTGCTTGGCGAGAAGGAGGGGGACCTCGGTCGAGAGGTGCTCACGGGCGTGGTGGGTGCCCATGAAGGCGACCCCGGGCTTGGAGCTTTTCCGTGGCCCGGATTCGGTCGTGTTGAGGCGCAGGGCCCAGACTTCCCGGCCCTGAAGGCTCTTGCCTATCGAGAAGAGGGAGGCCAGGCCCGGGGCCGAGGCGGCCAGGGACTTGAGCTGGGAAACCATCCGCTCGTAGTTGTGGTAGATGGAGTCCCGCGAAGGAAAATCCTCGGGCCGAAAGCGCTCCTCGAGCGGGACCGCGGCAAATATGATCCCCATCTCCCGCAGGCGCTGGGCCGCCCGCTGGGTCCCGATCCCGCCCACCCTTTCCGGCAGCACCTCCTCGATCGAGATCCCTGCGTCGGCGACCTTTGAGCGGGCGCGGCTGTCCGAAGCCTCGGCCACGATCCAGAGGCGCTCTGGCTGCAGGGGCCTGCCCTGGACGGGAGGGGCCGGGGTCTCCGGGGCGGGGGGGGGCTTGCCGTAGGAGTCCCCATCGAAGGAGCCGTCGGGCGCGGCCAGGAGTCGCCCGGGAAGGGCGAGCAGGAGGGCGAGGGCGAGATGTCTCATTGTCCGCCTGCCCTCTCTGACAACAGTGCGGGAGGCGGCCAATGATTGACCACGATATCCCCCCTACTCCCTTGCCCCTCTCCCCCTCGAGGGGGAGAGGGCAGGCGTTCCTCGGTCGGATACCGCCTCCTTCAGGGGGGCGGAGGAGACGCTGTTGCTTCTTTTCATAAAGTCAAAGATGCCGCCCCCCTTGCGGGGGCGGAATATCACTCCTGGGCCGAAGGTCCCAGCACGCGCCTGGGACCAAAGGGCCCATCCATTATAGTGCAGGCCAAAAATCGAAGTCAAGCGAAAAAGCTAAACTGGGCCATGGCATGGAGGATCCTGGCTGACCTGGTCTTGGCCCTTCACGCCTCCTGGGTCCAGGCCGTGGTTTTGGGCCCCCTATGGTCCTTAAGGAGGCCTCGCTGGAGGATCGTCCATCTCGTGATGATGGGCCTGACCCTGGCCTTCATTGGCCTGAGGGGGGGATGCCCCTTGACGGAGCTTGAGAACTATTTTCTGCGGCGTTCGGATCCCTCCGCCGCCTACTCCGGGGGCTTCATCGCCCACGCCTTGGCCAGGATCGTCTACTGGGACCTTCCCCCCGGCGTTATCGGACTTGCGAGCTCTTTCTGGTTCCTGGTTTGGGGCGGGATATACCTGAGGCTCTGGCTCAGGGAGGGGAGAAGGGCTTGAGGACAAAGCCCAGGCCGAAGAGGAGGTGATGGGCCCGGAAGCGGGCGGAGGCGCTTCCTGAGTCGATCCCGGTCCTGAGATCGGCATGGGTGAACTTGTATTCGGTGAAAATCAGCCAGCGCCGGTGGATCTGCAGGCGGCCTCCTGCGAAGGCCTGGAACCCTGGCCTTCGGGAGACGAAATAGCCGGTGTCGTGGTCTCTTCCCTCAACTACGCTTTCGGAGTAGGGAATGACCGGCCCGAGCCCGAAGCCGGCATAGGGGGAGACTCGCCCCTCCGGGAATTTCGGGCTGCTGAGCATCCTGCGCCTGGCCTGGAGGTTCAAGGTCAGAAAGTTGAGCCCATGGGTGACCGCGTAAGCCTGCACCACCTGCGACATGGGGAGCTCGGCGTCCAGGCGCGCTCCGTTGCGCAGGCCCTGGACGCGGGCGATCCTCTCGTTTTCGGCGAAGGCCTTGAGGTGCAGGAACTCGATGGTGAGTCCCAGCCAGGGCTGGGAGTCGAAGAAATAGGCCAGCCGGTAGCCGTAATAAGGAGAGGGCTTGAATGACTTGTCCTCGAAGGAGACGTTCCGGAAAGTCAAGTCCGTGCTGCGCCTGGGCTGGTGGATCGCAAGGTCCGAGGGCTGGTTGAAGGCCTTTCCCATGAAGGCCTCAAGCAGGATTTCCGCGGAGGCGCTGGGAGCCAGGAGGGTCAGCAGGGCGGCGAGCAGGGTCCCTGGGAGGGCGGAGCTTCTCATGGCTGCGGGGGCAGGCGCGTGAAGCGCACTGGGAGGGTGCTTTTTGGGATGAGCTTAAGCGCGAAGGGGGAGGTCGCCCCCTCGGGCGGGGTCCGCCCAGGAGGAGGAGTCCGCTCGCGGTATTCCACGCTGACGTAGGCCTCGCCCGGAAGCACGCGCACGATCTCGATGGAGTATCCTCCGCTTGGGCGCTGACCCAGGAAGACAGCCACAACCTGCTGGCCTTTGAAGTCCACCTTGGGGGCGGGATCGCGGAAGAGCTCGCGCCAGAGGGATTCCCAGGTCTCCGGGTCCAGGATGGTCCGGGCGCCCTCGTTTCCTCCCGAATAGAGGCCGGCCCAGGCGTCTTGAGAGAGGCGCTCGGGTTCCAGGGCCGCTCCCTCCTGCGGAGCCCTTTGAGCCAGGAGTTGGGCTGTGCGGCCCTCGATCGGCACGGATTCGGGCTTTCCAGCCGCCTGGTCGACGGCCCGCCTCATGGCGGCAAACTGCCTGATCACCGCCTCAGCCTGTTCCCGCGTGCCCGGGCCCGACCTGGTGCCCAGAAAGGGCTCGGGGCGCTCCAGCTCCTCCGCCTCCTGGGGGCCCAGGCTCCGGATGCCCAGGCGCGCGCTTTCCTCCTGGAGCATCCTCTGGAGCATCTCGTTGGTGGGGGATGCGCCCCGCGCCTTGATTGCGGCGGGCAGGGCCTTGGGAGGGGCCGGGGCTGGCGGCGCCGCTGCCCTGATCGGGATTTCGGGGGGCCTGGGGCGCGTCGTTTGATATAGGACCACCCCTGCCAGGATCGCGCTCATCGCGAAGGCCCAGGCCCTGGGGCCTGCGAGAGGCCAGCCTTCCCAAGCCGCCTGCCTCTGGCGGCGCAGGGCGAGTTTTGAGAGGAAGCCCCGAGGGAGGGGTTTTCGGGGAAGCCCCCGCACGAGACGGCTGGCTCCGCGCAGGCCTTCCAGGGCATTGGAGCAGGCAGGGCAGGCGCCCAGGTGGGCCACAAGCCCCTGGGCCTGGGGCTCGGGAAGCTGGCTGTCCAAGAGAGGCGAAAGGAGGGGTCTGGCCGATTCACAGGTCATGGGCGCCCCTGAGGCGCTGAGAGTTCACCTTCTCCCGAATTTCCGGCGCAACTCGCGTGAGACCAAGGGCGTCACGAAGGCTTCCACTGGGGCGCCCAGCCTGGCCACCTCCTTGACCATGGAGGAGGCCAGGTAGGTGTACTGGTCGTCAGGCATCAGGAACACGGTCTCTACTTCCCTGTAGAGGCGTCGGTTGAAGGAGGCAAGCTGGAACTCATAGTCCATGTCCGAGACCACTCGCAGCCCCCGGATCAGGATCCGGGCCTTTCGGGACCTGAGGCAGTCGACCAGGAGCCCCGAGAAGGTGTCTACCTCGGCGTTCGGAAGTTCCCGCACCGCGTTCCTGACCATCTCCAGGCGCTGGCGGACGCCGAAGGCATGCTTCTTGGCCGGGTTGCGGGACACCGCGATCACGACCTTCTCGAAGATGCGGCAGGCGCGCTGGATGATGTCCAGATGGCCCTTGGTCAGGGGGTCGAAACTTCCCGGGTAGACCGCGATCTCTGCCGCCACGGGGCCAATCTATCAATTCTTCGGGTCCGTGGCAAGATTACTCCGCCGGCAGGGAGGCCGGTGGGCCCACGGAAAAATAGCGCGCCTGGCGGTGATGGAAGACCAGGGCGGAGACCGAGGCCTCGGGCTCCATCATGAAGCCCTCGGTCAGGGAGACCCCCGCGTGCTTCTCGGGCTCCAGCAGCCTGAAGAGCTTGGCTTGGTCCTCCAGATTGGGGCAGGCCGGGTATCCGAAGGAGACGCGCAGGCCGCGGTAGCGGGCCTGGAACTTTTCCCTGAGGGTCAGGCTTTTGGGGTCGGCGATCCCCCACATCGCGCGCAGGCGCTCGTGCAGGAGCTCCGCGAAAGCCTCCGCGCTCTCTATGGCGATGGCCTGCAGGGCGTGGGACTTAAAGTACTCCCCGGCCTCCCGGCAGCGCTCGGAGAGATCCCGAATGCCCGAGCCGCAGGTCACGAGGAAGAGGGCCACGTAGTCCGTTCGGTCCTGGTTCGCGGGAAGAACGAAGTCCGCCAGGCAGAGCCTTTCGCCCACGGGCTGTCTGGGAAACTCGAAGACCTCGGCCGGCGCGGGGTCGTTGGGGGCGTTGTAGAGGAGGATCCTGTCTCCCTCGGAGCGCGCGGCGAAGAAGCGGAAGACGCCCCTGGCCTTGATGAGGTCCTTGGCCAGGATCTCGTTTTGGAGCTCGCCTACCTGCCTGTGGAGCGCGATCGCCTTGGGATGGCCCTCCTCGAGGAGCCTTTCGGGGTTCCCCTTGAGCCCCAGGTGCTTGCCGTAGAGCATGACGGGATTGATGTAGCGGAAGACCTCCTCCACCGGGAAGCCCTCGATCACGTGGAGCTTGAGGTCAGGCGGAGGCGGGAGCTCGTGCTCGTGGCGGATCGCGGCTGGGGCAAGTTTTGAGTGGCCGCCCACGGCGGGGGCGGGGGCTGCGGCGCCCAGATACTCCTGGATTTCCCGGTTTTTTTCGAGGAGGGCCCCGCACCGCTCCGGGCTCCGGAGTTGGTTGGCGATATCCAGGCCCATCATGGCATCCTTGGCGTAAAAGACCGGGCCGTCGTAGCGCGGTGCGATCCTGGTGGCCGTGAACCTGGCCGAGAGGGCGGCCCCGCCCACGAGCACAGGGATCCGGATCCCGGCGTTGGTGAGGTCATCGGCCGTGACCGTCATCTGCTGAGCGGACTTGACGAGCAGCCCTGAGAGCCCGATGATGTGGGGGGAGTTCCTCTTGACCGCCTCGATCAGGGCCTCGGGGGGAACCCTGATGCCGAGGTCGGTCACCTCGTAGCCGTTGTTCTTCAGGATGATGTGGACCAGGTTTTTGCCGATGTCGTGGACGTCCCCCTTTACCGTGGCCAGGACCACCTTCCCGCGCAAGGAGGCCTTGGCCTTGTCCATGTGGGGCTCCAGGAAGGCGACAGCGGCCTTCATCACCTCCGCGGACTGCAGGACCTCGGCCACGATCATCTCGTTGTTGGCGAAGAGCCTTCCCACCTCGTCCATCCCCTTCATGAGGGGGCCGTTGATGATTTCGAGGGGAGAACGCTCCGCAAGGAGGGTTTGCAGGTCTTCTAAAAGGCCCTCTTTCGAGCCCTCGACGACGTTGCGAGCCAAGCGTTCGTTGATAGGGAGTTCGCTGCGGGGGGAGCCTCGGCTCGTGGACTTGGCTTGCCTGAAGTGGGCTGAGAACGCCGCCACGGCGTCGTAGCCCGGGGGCTTGGAGGGATCTCCGGGCCCCCTCCAGGTGAGGAGGTCCAGGCAGAGCCTTTTCTCCTCCTCCGGGATCTGGGCGTAGCGCGCGATCTTCTCAGCGTTGACGATCGCCAGGTCTAGGCCCGCCTGGACGCAGTGGTGCAGGAACACGGCGTTCAAAACCTCCCTGCCGGCTGCCGGCAGTCCGAAGGAGACGTTGGAGACCCCGAGGATGGTCTTTGAGCGCGGCAGGGCCTGCTTGATGAGGCGCACGGCCTCGATCGTCTCCACCGCGGAGCCCCAGTAGTTCTTGTCCCCGGTCCCGGCTGGGAAGACCAGGGGATCGAAGATCAAATCCTCGGGATGGAGGCCGTATTTCCTGGTCAGGAGATCGCAGCTTCTCCTGGCGATGGCGAGCTTGCGCTCCCGGGTCAGGGCCATTCCCTGGGCCTTGTCCTCGTCGATCGTCCCGACCACCACCGCCGCCCCGTAGCTGTGGAGGAGGGGGGCGACCCTCTCGATGCGCTCCTCCCCGTCCTCCAGGTTGATGGAATTGACGATGGATCTGCCCGGCGTGCGCTTCAGGGCCTCCTCGACGACGCCTGGGTCCGTCGAGTCGATCATCAGGGGGACCTTGACCTTCCTGGTCAGGTGCTCCAGGAAGCGGACCATGTCCTCCCGCTCGTCCCGGTCCGGGTTGGCGAGACAGACGTCAAGGATATGGGCTCCGTTTCGGACCTGCCTGCGTCCCACCTCGGCCGCTTCCTCGTAGGCGCCCCGGATGATCAGATCCTTGAAGAGCCGGGAGCCGATCACGTTGGCGCGCTCGCCCACGAGGATCGGCCTGCGGTCCTCCTCCATGGGCAGGGACTCAAGGCCCGAGACCGAGGAGCGCCGCCGCCGGAGGGGCTGGCGGGGCTTTCTTGTTTCCGCCATCTGGGCGATGAGCCGGATATGCTCAGGGGTCGTCCCGCAGCAGCCGCCCAGGACGTTCACCCAGCCCTCGGCGCAGAAGCGATCGAGCTTCCTAGCCACCATCTCGGGTGTCTCGTGGTAGCGGCCGTTCTCATCCGGGAGGCCGGCGTTCGGGTAGCAGGCGGTGAAGAAGCGGGTCAGGTGCGCGATCGTCCTTAGGTGGTCGGTCATGAAGTCCGGACCCGTCGCGCAGTTGAGTCCCAGGCCCAGGAGGTTGAAATGGGCGACCGAGTCGCAGAGGGCCTCCGCGGTCTGGCCGCCCAGCATGGTTCCCATGGTCTCGATCGAGACCGAGAGGAGGACCGGGACCGAGCGGCCCAGGCGCTCGAAGGTTTGCTGGAGGCCCAGCAGGGAGGCCTTGACGTTCAGGGTGTCCTGTTGGGTCTCAAGGAGGATGAGGTCGGCTCCTCCCTCGAGCAGCCCCAGGGAGGCCTCGGCGTAGACGGAGACGATCTCCTCGAAGCCGATCCCGCCCGTGACGGAAATGGTCTTCGTCCCGGGCCCCAGGGCCCCGGCCACGAAGCGGGGCCTGGAGAGGGTCGCGTGTTTTTGCGCGCAGGCGCGGGCCAGGCGGGCCGCCGCGCGGTTGATCTCAAGGGTCTTGTCCGCGAGCCCGTACTCGGCCAGGACATGGCGGATCGCGCCGAAGGTGTCGGTCTCGACGATGTCCGAGCCGGCCGCGAGGTAGCCCTCGTGTATGCCGCTGATCACCTCCGGCCTTGTCAGCACCAGGTTCTCGTTGCAGCCCTCAAGCGGCGGCCCCCCGAAGTCCGCGGCCGAGAGGTTCTGGGCCTGGAGGGCCGTTCCCATGGCGCCGTCAAGGATCAGGAGGCGCTCGCGCAGGAGGCAGCGCAGCTCCTCCTCCCTTCCGCGGTTTTCGAATTTAACGGGGGATCCCATGAAAGGAAAAACCACGCCCAGGCGTGGTTTGCGTTTCCGCTTTAGCACCCAGTAGGCCGGGGCAATTTGGAAAAAATCCTCGCCGGTTCCGTGATATTTTAGCGGATTAAGAGGCCAAAATCAACTGTGTTAGGCCAAGTCGATTGAGCTCCACCTCTGTTGGTAGAGGGCCATGATCCTCTCTCTGAGGCGGGCGTGGTCGGGGGCCAGCAGCCTCGGGTCGCGGGAAAGCAACGCCTCCGCATCCTGCCGGGCCTGGGCGAGGAGGCGCGCGTCCTTGAAGAGATCAGCCACTCTGAGGGAGAGCTCCCCGTGCTGGGCCATGCCCATGAACTCCCCCGGGCCCCTGAGCTTGAGGTCCTCCTCCCCGATCCTGAAGCCGTCCTGGGTGGAGGTCATGCAGTCGATGCGGCGCCTGGCCTCCGGGGTCTTCGGATTTGCGACCAGAAAGCATCGGGAGGGGAGCGGCCCGCGGCCGATGCGGCCGCGGAGCTGGTGGAGGCTGGAGAGCCCGAAGCGGTCCGCGTTCTGGATCACTATGGCGGTGGCGTTGGGCACGTCGATTCCCACCTCGATGACCGGGGTGGCGACCAGCACGTCCCAGGCCCCCGCCGCGAACTCGTTCATGATCCTGGTTTTCTGCCTGCCCGGCATGGCCCCGTGGATCAGGGCGACCCGAAGCCCGGAGAGGGACGTTTCGCTCAGGCGCTTGAACTCGGCCTTGGCTGACTGTAGGTCCAGGCGGCTTGACTCCTCGATGACCGGGTAGACGACGTAGGCCTGGCGGCCGCGGCCGATTTCCTCTTTGACGGCCGCGAGGGCCTCCTCTTCGCTCGCGTGGAAAGTCTCGGCGGTGCTCTTGCCCGGCGGCATTTCGTCCAGGGTCGAGACGTCGAGGTCCCCGTAGAGGGCCAGGGCCAGGGTCCTCGGGATGGGGGTGGCGGTCATGACCAGGAGATCCACGAGAAGACTTTTCTGGCGCAGGGTCGTGCGCTGGCGCACCCCGAAGCGGTGCTGCTCGTCGATCACGGCCAGGCGCAGCCTGGGGAAAAGGACATTTTCCTCGAGGAGGGCGTGGGTCCCCACCAGGATGTCCACCTCCCCCCGGCGCACGGCGCCCAGGGTCCTCTCCCGCTCCCGAGGGGGGACCCTCGAGGTGAGCATGGCGGCCTTGACCGGCAGATCCTTGAGGAATTTCACCAGGGTGGTCATGTGCTGGTCCGCCAGGATCTCGGTGGGGGCCATGAAAGCTCCCTGGGCGCCGTTCTCGACCGCCAGGAGCAGGGCCGCCAGGGCCACGACCGTCTTGCCTGAGCCCACGTCCCCTTGCAGGAGCCGGGTCATGGGGGAGGGGCGCTGCATGTCCGAGAAGATTTCGTTGATCACGCGTTTCTGGGCTCCTGTCAGCTCGAAGCCAAGGTGGGACTTGAAGGGGGTCAGGAGTTGGCGTTTGATCTCGTAACCAAAGCCCTTGGCCAAGCCCCGGGTCTGGCGGCGCTTGAGGATCCAGGCGATCTCGAGCAGGAGGAGCTCCTCGTAGGCCAGGCGCGAGCGAGAGGCCTCCAGCTCGGCCTCGGAGCCAGGGAAGTGGATGCCGCGCAGAGCCTGGGGCGCGGCCAGCAGCTCCCTCTTCTGCAGGAGCCAGGCCGGCAGGATATCGGAAGCCTTGGCCGCGTAGTCGCTTGCCCCTTTGTGGGCCAGCTCCCGCAGGAAGCGCTGGGTGACGCCTTCCGTCAAGGGGTAGATCGGGACCAGGCGCTCGACATGGAGGGGCCAGCGGGGATCCGTGAGCTTGTAGTATTCCTCGACATGGATCTCGCGGATGCCCACGAGGCTTGGATCCGAGCGCCCGACCAGGTAGAGGTCCATGCCCGGGAGGATGTCACTCTTCATGGTCGCGAAGACGTCGTAGCGGCGGCTTGAGTGCTTGAACCAGACCGCGTCGATGCGAGAGCCCCCTGCGCTCAAGACCGCCTTGAAGAGGACAAGCCTTGGTCCTGCCTGGAAGTGGCTGGCCCTGAGGACCCTGCCCCTGACGATCACCTGGCCCGTGGCGGTCGGCAGGGAGAGGTCCCGGGTCTGGCGGCGGTCCTGCCAATCGCGCGGGAAATGATAGAGCAGATCCTCGACCGTGTGGATCCCGAGACGCTCCAGGCTCCGCGCCCGCCTGGGGCCTACCCCCTTGAGGAACCGGATCGGGTTTTTGAGAGGCTCCTGGGCCCTGATTGCGCCGGGCATGCCTATTTGGTAAAATTTCCCTTTAGCGAGGAGAGCAACATGGCATTCAGGTGCGGCATCTGCTCCAAAGGACCGGTCAGCGGCTTTTCCTACAGCCACTCGCACAAGGGGTCCAAGCGCGTCTTCAGGCCCAACCTCCAGAGGCAGAAGGTGGTCCTCGACGGGCGCGCGCAGACCGCCTACGTCTGCACCGACTGCATCCGCTCCGGGCGGGCCAAGCGTCCACTCAGATAATACCCAATGTGGAGAGCCCTCTGAAAGGGGGGAGGGCTTGGCAGGCAGCCGCCCTCATCCTGGCTGTTCCCGCCTTTCTTTTCCCTCTGTACAACCCCGACCTTTTCTGGCATCTCTCAGTCGCCCGCTGGATCATCGAGAACAGATCCCTTCCCCGGGCTGATTTCCTTTCCTTCACGGCAGCAGGCAGGGAATGGCTCGACTTCGAGTGGCTCTCCCAGCTCGTCTTCTGCGGGGCTCACTCCTTGGGGGGCATGGGCGGGCTCTGGTTGGTCAAAATCATCCTCCTGGCCGCCTCCTGGCTTGTTCTGGACAAGGTCCTCAGGCTTAACCAGGCTTCCGGGCATGCCCGCGCAGGAGCCCTGGGGCTTTGGTCCGCGGGGGTCCTGGCCCACTCCGACATAAGGCCCGAGCTTTTCTCGGTGCTGTTCTTGTCGCTGACCTTCCATCTTCTCGAGATCCAGCGCTTGGGGAAACGAGGGCCCTGCAAGCCGGCGCTCGCCGGAGGGCTTCTCTTCGCGCTCTGGGCCAACCTCCATGCGGGCTTCACCTTCGGGCTTGCGCTCATCGTCCTCTACGGGCTTGTGGAGGCGGCCCGGAGGCGGTGGGCGGCCGCAGGCGGAGCCGCCCTCCTGGCAGCGGCTGGAGCGGCGGGGACTCTGCTCAATCCCTACGGGCTTGGCCCGCACCGAGTGGCCTGGCATCACTTTCAGATGCGCGCGGAGCTCTCTCTTTACATCAAGGAATGGCATCCCATGACCCTGGAGAATCCCCTTCACTGGCCTTTCTGGGCGGTCCTTGCCTTCTGCGGCCTCCTTCTTCTCTATCGCCTGGCTCCCTGGGGAGAGTTCGAAAGCCTGCCCTGGGCCCCGGCTTTAGCCGCGGTCTACTTCGGGGCCGGAGCCTTGGCCCATGCGCGCCTGGCAGCTTTCTTCAACGTCTCCGCGGTCCTGTTCCTTTGCGCTTTGGCGGCTGAAGCCGGCTGGCTGGGGCAGGAGCGGCTCATACGGAGGATTCTGCTGGCAGGCTTCGCCCTCTACGCAGGCTATCTGGCCTGGCTCATCCCGCATGTTTCCTGGAGAGGGGTCTTCAACTACAAGCATGTCCCCCGCCAGGCGACCGAGTTCATGGCCAGGGAAAGGCGGGTCGTCGAGAGGCTCAGGATTTTCAACCAGTGGGAGTGGGGGGGCTACCTGGCCTGGAGGCTCCATCCCTGGTTCAAGGTCTTCGGGGACGGGCGCTACATCTTTCACGCGCAGCTTCCGGAGACCGCCGGGGCCGCCTCGGAGTCCGGAAGGTGGCGGGAGTTCATGGAGAAGAAGGGGCTGACCGGGGCCCTGGTTCCCAACCTGGATATGGCCTTTCCGACCAGGAGGCTCTATCCCGACAAGACGAGCAAAACCTTCCAGCGGCCTTGGTATCTCTTCTACATGCCCAGGGAGCGCTGGGCCCTGGTCTATTGGGACGACCAGGCCCTCTTTTTAGTGGAGCGAAGGGCGGTCCCTGGAGATTGGCTCTCCCGCCACGAGTACCGCTACTGGCTTCCCAAGGACAGGCCGGCCTTCCAGGAGGCCCTGCGCCTGGGCGAGATCCCGGCTGAAAGGCTTGCGGCCGAGAGGGCGCGTCAGGAGCAGGAGAGAAACCTTACGCCACTATCCCCTTCTCCCTGAGGTAGTGCCTGATCTTGGATCTGGCCCGGGCGGTCTTGACGAAGAGGAGCCAGTCCTTCTTGGGCGTTGAGCCCTTTTTGGTCAGAATCTTGCAGATGTCCCCGGACTTGAGCGGGTGGTCGAGCTTCACCATCTTGTTGTTGACCATCGCCCCCACGCAGGTGTTTCCGATCTCGGTGTGGACGGCGTAGGCGAAGTCCAGGGGGGTGGCGCCGGCGGGGAGGGCCTTGACGTCCCCCGCGGGGGTGAAGACGAAGACCTGGTTCAGCTCCAGGTCGGTCTTCAAGCTGTCCAGAAACTCCCGGGGGCTTTTCAAGTCCTGGAGCCACTCGATCCACTGCCTAAGCCAGTTGAGCTTCTCCTCGAGGTGCGCGTCCCGGGCCTGCTCCCCGGTCTTGTAGCGCCAGTGGGCCGCGATCCCGTACTCGGCGGTCCGGTGCATCTCCTCGGTGCGGATCTGGATCTCGACCAACTCCCCCCCGGGGCCCATGACCGTGGTGTGGAGGCTCTGGTAGAGGTTCATCTTCGGGATGGAGATGTAGTCCGTGAAGGTCCCCGCCACGGGTTTGAACTGGGTATGCACGATCCCTAGAAGGGCGTAGCAGTTGGCGACCGTGTCCGTGATGATGCGCACCCCCAGGGCGTCCTGGATCTCCTCGAAGGGCTTGTTCTGGCGCAGCATCTTCTGGTAGATCGAGTAGAGGCTCTTGGAGCGCGCCAGGATCCTGTGCGGGATGTGGGCGTGGGCCGCCAGGGCCTTCTCGACCGCCTCCTTGAACTGAGCCAGGGTCAGCTCGCGGGCCGCCAGCTTGGCGCTGACCTTTTCCTCCAGGGCTAGGTATTCCTTCGCGAAGAGATGCTTGAAGGCCAGGTCCTCGAGCTCGCTCTTCAAACGAAACATTCCAAGGCGGTGCGCGAGGGGGGCGTAGAGGGAGAGGGTCTCCTGGGCGATCCGCTGTTGCTTCTCAGGCGGCAGGAAGTGCAGGGTCCTCATGTTGTGGAGGCGGTCCGCGAGCTTGATCACGATGACCCGGATGTCCTGGGCGGTGGCAAGGAGCATCTTGCGCCAGTTCTCGGCCTGGAGCTCGTCCTGGGTGGAGGAGGAGTACCGGAGGTGGTCCAGCTTGGTCAGGCCCTGGACCATCTTCGCGATCTCCTCGCCGAACTCCGCGCGCAGGGCCTCGGGGGTGGTCGGGGTGTCCTCCAGGACGTCGTGGAGGAGGCCCGCGCAGATGGTCGGCAGGTCCATCTTCCATTCCACCAGGGAGGAGGCCACCGCGTCGCAGTGGACGAAGTAGTGCTCGCCCGAGGCGCGTTCCTGGTCGGCGTGGGCCCTGACCGAGTAGTCATAGGCCTTGGCGAGCAGCGCCGTGTCCACGTGGGGGGAGTAGGTGGAGAACCTGGCGACGAGTTCCTGGCGATCCATGGTTTCCTACCTAAATTATGTCACAGAATCTTGAGAGCCGCCATACCCACCATCCCGATCCCGAAGTAGATCAGGCCCGCCCTGTCCGAGCGCTTGTGGAGGCGGGGGAGGATGTCGGAGGCTGCTATGTAGATGAAGGAGCCCGCGGCAAAACCCATCAGGGCCGCCTCCGCGGGGAGGGGGAGCCCCCCGAAGCCCAGGCCGCTCAAGGCGCTTCCCAGGGGGGTGGCGGCCGCGATGAGGGAAAGCAGGAGCAAGGAGCGTCCGCGGCCGTAGCCGCTCTGGTCGAAGAGGGAGGTCAGGGTGAAGCCGTCCGCCACCTTGTGGAGGGCGAGGGACAGGCCCACGGCCAAGCCCGCGCGTTCCCCGGCGGAGAAAGAGACGGCGAGGTTGAAGCCGTCGATGAAGGAATGCGAGGAAAGGGCCAGGAAGGCGGCTAGGCCCAGGTAGTGGATCCGGCACTCCTCCAGGTATTCGGGGCAGGTATCGAGCATCGCGAAGTTCCCCATGACGAAGAGGCCCACGAATGCGGCCAGGGCTCCCCAGCCTGCCGAGGCGTGGTGGGCCTGCCAGGCCTCGGGAAGGATCTCGGTGAAGGCCACGGCAAGGAGGATCCCGGCCCGCAGGGAGAAGAGGCGCGACATCCCCGGCCGGGAGAGGAGGCTCCCTAGGGGGAAGAGACCCCCGAGGAAGGTCATGAGCACCGCCAGGGCCGTGAAGGCTGCCAGCATTAGAGGGTTTCATCCGGGGACTTGGCGACGCTCAGGATCTCGTCGGCCGCCCGGGCTGCGGCCCCGCGGGAACCCAGGGGGCCGCGCAGGGCGATCAGATCGGACCTCAGGGCCGCCAGTCGCCTGGGATCCTCCAAGAGCCCGGTGGCCGCCTGGGCGATGGCCTCGGGGGTGGCCCGGTTTTGGATGAGCTCCGGTACCAGCTTGCGTCCGGCCAGGATGTTGGCCATGGCTATGTGGGGGACCCTGACCAGGGCGCGGGCGGCGGCGTAGGTGGGCCAGGAGAGCTTGTAGACCACGACCATGGGGATGCCCAGGAGGGCGTTCTCCAGGGTCGCGGTCCCGGAGGAAGCCAGGGAGATGTCGAGGCTCAGGCGCTGGCGGTAGTCGCTTTCCCGGACCAGCTCCACCCGCTCCTGGCCCGAGAGATCATAGGCCTCATCCGCAAGCCCCGGGGCCGCAAAGACTAGGGCCCGCGAGTCGGGGAAGTGGAGCCTCAATCTTCGGAAGGCCTCCAGAAACAGGGGGAGGTGGCGCGAGAGCTCCGAGCGGCGGCTTCCAGGCAGGAGTCCTACCCGGAGGGGCGGTTTTAGGCCCCTCGTGGCGGGCGGCTCGGGAAGAAGGTCAAGGAGGGGATGGCCCACGAAGCGGCAGGGGACTCCCTCCTTTTGGTAGAGATCCTCCTCGAAGGGAAAGATGACCAGCATCCGGCGCACCAGGCCCTTCAAAACCCTGATCCGGCCCGGGCGGCTCGCCCAGACCTGAGGGCTGATGTAGTAGGCGGCGGGGACCCCCAGGGCCTTGGCCAGGGCCAGGAGGCGGCGGTTGAAGCCGTAGTAGTCTATGCAGACGAGGGCCGCCGGCCTTTGCTCCTCCATGAACGCCTTCAGGCGCAGGGCGAGCCTGACCAGGAAGCCGAGCTTCCCCAGGGGCTCCCAGAATCCGGCCACGCCCCGGGAGGCCAGGTCTTCAAGGAAGGCGTCGGCCTCCCTTTGCATCAGGGGCCCGCCCACCGCAGCCACACGCAGGGAGGCCTCCCGGGCCTTCAAGGCCCGGATGAGGCCTGCCCCGTGCAGGTCGCCGGAGGGGTCCCCGGCTACAAGGAGAAGCGTCTTTTGGGTCATGGTTTCTTTCCTA